>DNYQ01000067.1 GCA_003506745.1 Syntrophaceae bacterium | reverse complement strand
CCTCCATTTCAAGCCGGCCCCCTCAAATGCAAAAGGGGGTTAGCCGACGACTCAGCCAACCCCCTGAAATTTCAATGGTGCCGAAGACTGGACTCGAACCAGCACAGGCGTACACCCACTAGACCCTGAACCTAGCGCGTCTACCAATTCCGCCACTTCGGCATGCGAAAAGTGACTATACTGAACGCGGCCTTCTTGTCAAGTTAAATTGAACTTGAATTTAATGCCGAAAATGCTATGTTGTAAAACTTACAGATATAAACGGCGGGNNCTGGCGATTACCTTTGATCCGCATCCCAAAATGATTCTGCATCCGAATATCCGGCCCTTTTACCTGATTACGACACGGTCCGAAAAGCTGGCGGCGCTGGAAAAATGCGGTGTGGATGCAACGGTCATCATCACCTTCGACCAGCACTATTCCAGAACCACCGCCGAGGCGTTTGTGCAGGATTTTCTCTGGGGACGACTGGCGATCAGCAAAATTATCATCGGGCACGACTACACCTTTGGACAGGCCAGACAGGGCAATGACGCCTTCCTGAAGGCCAAAGGAAGGAAACTCGGCTTTTCCGTGGAAGTGATTCCGGCGTTTAAAATCGACGACGAGATCGTCAGCAGCACGCTGATCCGCAACACCATTCTGGCCGGCGATGTCCGGTCCGCGGCGCGGTTCATGGGACGCTATTATAATGTTGCAGGGCTGGTGGTCAGCGGCGCAGGACGCGGCGCGGGCCTGGGGTATCCCACCGCCAACATCGAGCCGGAAAAGGAACTGCTGCCGCCGCCGGGCATTTACGCGGCGTTTGTCACGGTTGACGGTCATCGCCACATGGGAGCGCTCAACATCGGCGCCAAGCCGACGTTTGAAGATTACTCATCCACGTTTGAGGTCTTTGTGCTGGATTATGCGGGCGACCTGCGCGGAAAAAAAATAAATGTTTTGTTTGTGGAGAAACTTAGGGACATTGTCAAATTCGACGGTCCCGAAAGCTTGAAGCGCCAGATTGCCGCGGACGTTGAAAAGACAAAAAAAATATTAAAAAAAGAATAGATTTTGGAGGAAAATTTTATGTTAAAAATTGCCATTGTGGGTGCCACCGGCATCGTCGGTCAACAGGCGATCGTCAGTCTGCTGGGACATCCCTGGTTTAAAATTTCCAGGCTGGTGGCCTCGGAGCGCTCGGCTGATAAGAAATATATCGACGCTCTCAGGGACCAAAGCGGTTCCATCCGCTGGTGGTGCCCGGAAGAGTTGCCCGCGGACATCGCCAATATGGTTGTGGAAGAAGCGGCCAGCTTCGATCCGACTTCCGTGGACATTATTTTTTCAACCATGGACGCGGGACCGGCCAAAGAGCTGGAACCCAAATACGCCAAAACCACTCCGGTGATCAGCACCGCCTCGGCGTTCCGTTATGAAGAAGACACCCCGATACTGGTGGGCGGCGTCAACATGGATCACGCGGCGCTTCTGGCCGTCCAGCAGAAAAACCGCGGCTGGAAAGGATTTATTTCACCCAAATCCAACTGTACTATCGCCGGACTGGTCGTGTCGTTGAAACCGATTCTGGACAACTTCGGCGTCAAACAGGTCGTGGCAACCTCGCTGCAGGCGATGTCGGGCGCCGGCCGCACCCCCGGTCTTTCCGCCATGGACATGATGGAAAACGTCGTTCCGTATATCGCGGGCGAAGAACCGAAGGTTGAAACCGAGCCGCAGAAAATCCTGGGCAAACTGGCGGGGGAAAAGATCGTCAACGCGCCGTTCGGCATCACCGCCACCTGCACCCGCGTGCCGGTGATCGACGGGCATCTGGTGTGCGCATTTGTGCAGACCGAAAAACCCTGCACTCCCCAAGATGCGAAAAGAGTGATGATGGAATACGGCAGGGATTTTGCCGAACTGCATCTGCCCAGCTCGCCCGCGCATCTGATCGACGTCACCGATGATCCGTTCCGGCCGCAGCCGCGCGCAGACCGCGATAAAGGCGGCGGCATGACCGTTACCGTCGGACGCATCCGCAAAGATCCGATTATCGAAAACGGGATCAAATACGTCTGTCTCGCGCACAACACCAAGCTGGGCGCGGCCAAAGGCGCTTTGCAGACTGCGGAGTATCTGGTCAAAAATTATTTGAAGCTGGTTTAAACGCAGCAGTAAAAGGGGGGGAAGCGCAGCATTGGCGCTTCCCCATTTTTAAAACCTGTTTGGCATTGTCTGTTTTTAAAGGATGTAAAAAGGCGGGGCAGATCGTGAAAAACATCTTAAATTACGTGTGGATAGGCTTGAGTCTCCTGTGGCTTGCCGGCTGCGCCGGCCAACAGATTGTTCAGGAACAGGCGACGCCGGACATCCCGCAGGGCTCCTACGCATCCATCATCAAACTGGACAATCCCGACGGCGCACCGGAGCGGACACTGGCCGGCATTGTCCACGTCACGGGACGCGCAACCGTCTGCACGGATTATCCGCGCGAAGTCATCATCAAAAGTCTGGACGATCTGCCCGCGATAGAACGGGAAGCTTTTGCCAATTTCCAGCATTACATCATCCGCGATGCCGGAGAAATTCAGGGTTACGTCTCCCTGCCTGTCGGCTACCGGTCACTGATCTGGCGCAACGAAAATGATCCTCCATGCGCCTATCGCGTGCAAATCATCCCTCCCACCATATGTGGCGTCGCGGCGAATACCAGGGCGCGGATAAAAGCGTGCTGAGCTGGTAGCGGACTAATTCCATATTCTACCGGATGCCGGCGATCTTGGCCCAGGAATCCCGAAGCGGCACAACACGATTGAAGACAGGCCTGCCCGCCGCCGTATCCGGATCAACGCAGAAATACCCCAGCCTTTCAAACTGATACTGGGTCCCCGATTTGGCATTTTTCAGGCTTGACTCCGCATAACAGGATGTCAGGATTTCCAGAGAACCGGGATTCAGATATTTTATAAAATCCTCTTCGCTTCCCGGATCCTGAATGCTGAAAAGCCGGTCATAGAGGCGAACCTCCACAGGTGCGCCATGTTCGGCGGAAACCCAGTGGATCACGCCCGGAACTTTGCGTCCATCCGCCGGCGGACCGCCGAGCGTTTCCGGATCGTAAGTGCAGTGCAGTTCCACAACCTCGCCGCTTCGCTCATCCTTCACAATGCTTTCACATTTTATGATGCAGGCATTGCGCAGACGGACTTCCCGGCCCGGCCCGAGGCGATGATATTTTTTTGACGGATTCTCCATAAAATCGTCGCGTTCGATATAGAGTTCCCTGGAAAAAGGAACCGGCCTTGTTCCCAGTTCGGGATGCTGCGGATGATTTTGACACTCCAGCACTTCGCCCCCGCCTTCCGGATAATTGTCGATTACCACCTTGAGCGGCCGCAAAACGCACATGGCTCTGGGCGCCTTTTCATTGAGATCCTCGCGGACGCAATATTCCAGCAGGGACACATCAATCAGGTTGTCGTTTTTGGCCACGCCGATTTCGGCGCAGAATTTCCGGATGGCCTCGGGCGTGTAGCCTCTGCGCCGCATTCCCGTCACCGTGGGCATGCGCGGATCATCCCAGCCATGGACATGGTTTTTTCTCACCAGTTCGATAAGCCTGCGCTTGCTCAGCACCGTGTAGCTTAAATTGAGCCGGGCGAATTCAATCTGCCGCGGCCGGTCGCCGGGAATCAGCCTCCCGACAATCCAGTCATACAGCGGGCGATTGTTTTCGAACTCCAGCGTACAGATGGAATGGGTGATGCCTTCCAGAGCGTCGGAAAGGCAGTGGGCAAAATCATACATCGGGTAAATGACCCATTGATCCCTCGTCCGGTAGTGAGGTTCCCGTTTGATGCGGTACAAAACCGGGTCCCGCATGACAATGTTGGGAGACGCCATATCAATTTTGGCGCGCAGCGTATGGGCGCCGTCGGCGAATTCACCCGCCCGCATCCGGGCAAATATATCCAGATTCTCATCCACCGAACGGTTGCGATAGGGGCTTTCCTTCCCCGGTTCGGTGAATGTTCCCCGGCTTTCCCGCACTTCGTCGGCGTTTAAATCACAGACATAGGCATGGCCGGTTTTAATCAGCTCCACGGCAAACGTATAGAGCTTTTCAAAATAGTCGGAGGCGTAAAACAAGCGGTCCTGCCAGTCGAATCCCAGCCAGCGGACATCGCGGATGATGGATTCCACATATTCCATGGATTCGCCTGCCGGGTCGGTATCATCCAGCCTGAGATTGCAGGTTCCCGAATACTGCATCGCAATGCCGAAGTTGAGGCAAACCGACTTGGCATGTCCGATATGGATATAGCCGTTGGGTTCGGGCGGAAAGCGGGTGGCCACGCGCCCTTCGTGTTGGCCGGCGCGAAGGCCGTCTTCGATGATGTCGCGGATGAAATCGCTTGCCGCGGGGGTTGTCGGTTCTGTCATAACAAAAAGAAACTCCTTTAAAAAATCAGCCCATGACGGCTTTTTTCAGATTATCCATTTTCAGATTGCTGCCGGTCATAATCATCACCACTTTTTTGCCCGCCAACCTGTCCTTGATTTTATAAGCGGCCATCAGAGAAACGGCTCCCGCGGCCTCGGCCAGATTATGGGTGGTGGCCAGCGCCATTTTAATGCCTTCCAGAATCTCGTCTTCCGTCAGCAGCACAACGTCGCTGATTGTGTCTTTCAGGATGACATAGGGCAGATGAAAGACGGTTCTCGCAGCCAGGCCGTCGGCAATCGTATGGGCATCGTCGAGCGTAACAATTTCTTTGCTTTTCCAGGACTTGTAAAAGGACGGCNNACATAATAATA
This sequence comes from Syntrophaceae bacterium, assembly GCA_003506745.1. GTDB lineage: Bacteria > Desulfobacterota > Syntrophia > Syntrophales > Smithellaceae > UBA8904. The sequence continues at coordinate 4,587 of DNYQ01000067.1, read as the reverse complement.
GCCCGCGCTGTCCACCAGCTCTTCGCAGTAGGATTGGGCATCGTAAAAATCTTCCCCGTGCACAATGACTTCCGCCCCGTAGCTTTCAATGATCCGGTTGATTTCCGGATTGTTGTTTTCGGGCACGACCACCGTGCAGGGCACGTGGAACCATTGGCCCGCCCAGGCCATCGCCAGGCCGTGGTTGCCCCGGGTCGCCACAAGAATGCCCGTTTCCAGCTCTTCCTTGGACATGTGATGAAAGAAATTCAGCGCCCCGCGAATCTTGAAGGATCCGGTCGGGTTGTGATTTTCATGCTTGACGAAGCCCTCACAGCCGAGAAGTCTGGAGAGTTCCGAATAGCAGATCAGGTTCGTCCTGTTGAGGTACTTATAAACAACCGATCTCGCCATCAAGGTTTTTGTCAGATTGACCTGCTCGCTTAGCGCTTCGTATTTTTTCTGCATAAATATCCTCCCGGGTCGTAAAAGCCTGTTCCTTTTAAACCACTTTTTCGCCTGACGTCAAGATAACTATTCCCTTCAGTCTTCAGCCTAAAATCCTAAATGTTTAATCACCATCTGAGCATAGCGTTCCGCGGCGCCCCTGTTGGCCAGGACGACCGCCCGGCCGCGTTCGCCTCGCTTTCTTGCATCCTGCGGATCAGCAAGGATTCNNACGAGCGAACCGCCGCAATAGACGATCGTCGCCAGAGAATAAACCTTGAAGAGCTCGCCGATCACATCAACCACAATGACTTTTTCATTCTGACGGGGCCGTCCGTTGTTCATTTCCGCGACGGTAATGATATCATTTAAACCCGCCTGACTAAGCAGACGAACCACGTCGCCGGTCCGTTCGATATGCCTCGGCACGATGATTAATCGAAATTCCGGGTAGCGCGCAATTAATTCCTTATACACCCCAATGACCACTTCTTCTTCGCCCGGATGCGTGCTGCCCGCAACCAGAAATTTTTCATCGCTGCGGACGTTAAAGCGGCGGGCGATGTCATCTTGCAGAGCGGGGGCAGCCATCGCCGCAAGAGCGTCATACTTGGCATTGCCCAGGACGTTGATCTTTTCCTCATCCATGCCGATAGCAGACATTCTTGAGGCGTCAATATCGGAAATCATACCGGCTGCCGCCACATTTTTCAGGACCCGCCGCCAGAAAAAACCCGTCTGACGGTATCGGCTGAAAGAACGGGTGGAAATCCGCCCGTTCACCATCAATGCGTGAACGCCGCGCTTCCGGCAGGCGGCCAGAAAATTCGGCCAGAGTTCCGTCTCCACCAGAACGAAGACATCCGGACGAACCAGGTTCAGCATACGATGGACGCAGAAAGAAAGATCCAGCGGAAAATAGATGAAGACATCTGCGCCGGCTACCAGTCTTTGGGCCATCCCCTGTCCGGTTTCCGTAGAAGTGGAAAAAATGATTCGCGCTTCCGGTCGCTTCGCTTTTAACGAAGCGACAACCGGCGCGGCGGCCGTCACCTCACCCACAGATACCGCGTGAATCCAGATTCGCGGGCCTGGTCCGATATCGGCCAGAAGATGCTTTTGCCTTGCGCCCAGTTTTTGAAGAAAACTGTTGCGGTATTTACCAGTCATCAGCATCTTCAGGAAAAAAAATAAAAGCCCCGGCACGGCGGCAATCCATAATAAGACGTTATAGAGAAATCTCATGGGCGCATATTTAATTTTTTCGTTGGTTGTGTCAAGGAAATCTTCTTTAGATTGACAGCGACAAATCGTTGGTATATTTAATGACAACGACAAGGAGAAAATCCTATGAAACTGATTGCCCCTTCGATTCTTTCCGCCGACGGCGGAAGACTTGGCGATGAAATTGCCGCGGTGGAAAAAGCCGGCGCGGACTGGATTCACGTGGACGTCATGGACGGGCACTTTGTTCCCAATATCACGATGGGGCCGGCCATCATCAAGGCTTTGCGCAAGACCACGAAGCTGCCTTTCGACGTGCACCTGATGATCAAAAATCCGGACAGCTATATCGCATCCTTTGCCGACGCAGGGGCGGATTATATTACCGTGCACGTTGAAGCCGCCAGTCATCTGCATCGCACGGTCGAACTCATTAAAAAAGCGGGAAAAAAGGCCGGTGTGTCGTTGAATCCGGCAACGCCGCTTTCTTCCGTGGAGGAAATTCTTCCCGACATCGACCTGCTTTTAATCATGTCGGTCAACCCCGGATTCGGCGGACAGCAATTTATTCAGAGTTCGCTTGCCAAAATCAAACGGGCCGCCGCCATGACGGCCAAACTGCCGCAAAAACCTCTGTTGGAAGTGGACGGCGGGGTCAATCTGCAAAACATCGCTGCCATCGCCCGGGCCGGAACGGATGTGCTGGTTGCGGGGGCGGCGGTTTTCGGAACAGCCGATTACGCGCAAACCATCGCCGCGTTGAAAGCCGCGGCCAACAAGGCCTGAACTTTCTCAATAGCGCATTTGGACAACCTGACCGGATGCCGGACCTATTTAAATCAATGAGAACAAGGGGTTGCAACCCCTTGTTCTCAGAGAAAAACCCCATTAGCGGAAATTATTTTTTACTGTAGTCATACACGCCGCGGCCGGATTTTCGGCCCAGATTGCCGGCCCGAACCATTTTGCGCAAAAGCGGCGACGGGCGGTATTTGTCGCCCAGCTCCCGATGCATGCCTTCGCAGATCCGCAGCTGCGTATCCAGACCGATCAGATCGCCCAGCGCCAGCGGGCCGATGGGATGATTGCAGCCCAGCTGCATGGCTTTGTCAATGTCTTCCGCCGTGGCCAGACCCTCATCCAGCACAAAGAAGGCTTCGTTGATCATCGAGCACAAAATACGGTTCACGACAAACGCCGGCGCTTCGTTCACCATGACGACTTCCTTGCCCAGCTTCTTACCCCAGGCTTTGGCGATTTCCACGGTCTCATCCGAGGTCTGCCGGCCGCGGATGACTTCCAGAAGCCGCATCACTGGGACGGGATTGAAAAAATGCGTGCCGATGAAGCGCTCCGGCCTTTTCGTTATCGCGGCCATTTCCGTAATGCTCAACCCCGAGGTGTTGGTGAAAAACAGGCAGTGCGAGGGAACAACCGCTTCCAGCTCCGCATAGACTTTTTTCTTCAGATCCATCAGCTCGATAACCACTTCCACCACGACATCGGCGTCGGAAGCGGCCTCTTTTAAATCCAGCGTCGGTTTGATCCTTCCTAAAATCGCCTCCATCTCTCCTTTGGTGATTTTGCCCTTTTCCGCATCGCGGCTCAGATTCTTTTTGATCGTGTTCATGCCGCCGTCGATAAAGCGCTGTTCAATATCTCTCAAGGCGACCTCGTAACCCGCCTGCGCACAAACCTGCGCAATCCCGTTGCCCATCAAGCCGGCGCCCAACACACATATTTTTTTGATTTCCATACCAACCTCCGAATATTTTATTGTCAAGCGGGCTGTTCCCGCTTTGAAATCGCCACAAGATAACCTTGCGTAACGGTATAAAGACTGACACGGCTCAAGTCAAGAAAAATAGCCTGCCTCTTTTTTTTTATTGAACCCGGGGCGCCAATGTGCAAAAATCAGCCATGCACATTTTAATTGACGGCTATAATCTGATCCGGCAGTCGGTCGATCTCAAGCGCTTTGAAAGGCAGAGTCTCGAAGCGGGGCGCAAGGCCCTGATCGCCTGGCTGGCCCGATACCACAGCAGGAAAGATCACCGCATCACCGTCGTCTTTGACGGCTGGGTCAGCGGCCAGCCGCAGGAAGAGCGCGATTACAGCGCCGGCATTCACATGATTTATTCTCCAAAAGGCGTCAAGGCCGACGACGTTCTGAAGCGAATCACCGCCTCCACCGATGAGGAAATCCTGGTGGTTTCTTCCGACCGTGAAATCGCCTCCTACGCGATGCGCAAAGGCAAAGCCGCCCTGTCGTCGCTTGAATTTGAGGCCATTGTGAATAAGCAATTGGCCGCGCCGGCCGATCATTCATTCCCGGANNTACATTTCTATCCATTTCGTTACGGCCCCTTATGCCGGTTATGATATTAAAACGTTACAGTTATTATTGAACTACGGCTTAGTGCAGGCTTTGATCAGGAAGCGCTCCAAAAGCAGTTGCGGATCCGTGGCGGAGGATTTCATGGCGCGGTCCATCTCCAACAGATCATCCAGATAACTCACCAGGACAGGGTAGGAAAACCGGCTGCAATGACGCAGGGCATTATAGATCACAAAGGGATGTTTGCCGGGCAGGAAATCTTTCCCGGGCAGGTCTTGGGCCATGGCCGACACGGCAGGGTAAACTTTTTTCTGAAACGCGGGAAATTCCATGCCCGGCGTCACGGGGGGCAGTTTACCTGAGCGCGCCAGGATGGATGCCTGCAAAAGCAGGCGGATTTCGCGGCTGATCATGGTGAGAATCATCAAATGATGTTCTCCCTGATCCAATAAGGCTTTCAGGGCTGAAAGCGCCGCGGCTGCATTTTTTTCGGAAAGCGCCGTTGTTAGATCGAAGATCGAATCTTCCCGGGTTTTTCCGACGACAGCCTCGACGTCCTTTTCTTCAATCACCTTTTGCAAGCCGGCAAATGAAATGAG
>DNYQ01000093.1 GCA_003506745.1 Syntrophaceae bacterium | reverse complement strand
ATACATGGCGCGCCGCATTTTTGACAACGCAAAAATATCGGACCATTTCGCCATCATACCGACCGGTGAATCTCCTTCCGGGCTCAGTGAAATCGAGAAGAAGGTCTATGATTTGGTCGTGCGCCGGTTTCTGGCCGCGTTCATGGACTCTTCCGTATGGAAGGTTGTCGAACGGACAACCCGCGTCGGCGACGACGCTTTCCGCACAACGGCCAGGCTTCTGGCCATTGCCGGATGGAGAGAAGCCTTCGGCAAAGAGGATGACCTGGAAACGGAAATCGGCATCGCCAACCGCCTGCCCGGGCTGGATGACAAAAGCGCCAAAATACAGACGGTCAGGATTGAACTGCAGGGCTGTCAGACCAATCCGCCACCCCGTTACAACGACGCCACGCTGCTGGCCGCGATGGAAACCGCGGGAAAGCTCTTGGATGATGAGGAACTGGCCGAAGCCATGAAGGAACGCGGACTGGGCACGCCCGCAACCCGGGCCGACACCATCGAAAGGCTGATTGGGGCGCGTTATGTAACGCGCGATCGAAAAGATTTGACGCCCACTGCAAAAGCAATGAATATTATACAGCTGCTGGAAGCTATCCCTGTAGAGGGGTTGGTTTCACCGGCGCTTACCGGCGAATGGGAGCACAAGCTGCTGCAGATGGAAAAAGGACGGATTTCGCGATTGGGTTTTATGCGCGAAATCAATGAGTTTACTGAAAGTATCGTGGAAAAGGCGCGTAACATCAGCCATGACTCAACCGACCTTGTTTGCGAAAAATGCAATTCCCCCATGATCATCAAATGGGGAAAGAACGGACGCTTCCTCTGCTGCTCCAACTATCCCGAATGCAAAAATATAAAAAATTTCACCCATGACGAAAATGGAAAGGTCAAACACGTGGAAACCCAGGAAACCGACATCAAATGCAGCAAATGCGGGAAACCCATGCTGGTCAAAGAAGGACGCTACGGCCAGTTTCTGGCCTGCTCCGGCTATCCGGAATGCAAAACCACGATCAACGCCACCCGCAACGAAAACGGCGACATCGTTGCCCAGGAAACTCCGGCGACCGATGAAGTGTGCGAATTGTGCGGCAAACCGATGGCCGTCAAACGCGGCCGCTATGGACAATTCCTCGGTTGCACCGGCTACCCCGAATGCAAAAATATCAAAAAGATGGGAAAAGACGGCAAGGCAACCGGTCAGGAAACCGTCATCTCAAACGAAGTCTGCGAAGTTTGCGGCAAACCGATGGCCGTCAAGCGCGGACGCTACGGACAGTTTCTGGGCTGCACCGGTTACCCGGAATGCAAAACCATCAAGAAAATTCCCAGGGCGAAATCAGAGGGATGAAATCCGGGCGGGTCATCATCATCGGCGGAGGTTTGGCCGGCTGTGAAGCGGCCTGGCAGTTGCTGAAACGCGGTCACGCCGTCCAGCTTTTCGAAATGAAGCCGCAAAAATATTCGCCTGCCCACACAACAGAGCACCTGGCCGAACTGGTTTGCAGCAACTCTCTGAAGTCCGACAATCCCTTAAGCGCTCCGGGACTGCTCAAGCAGGAATTGCGCGGCCTCGACTCGCTGATCCTCTCCGCGGCCGATCGGACAGCCGTAGCCGCCGGCAGCGCTTTGGCCGTGGATCGTCTGGAATTTTCCCGCAGGGTGGAAGAAACCTTGTTGCAGCAAAATCATTTCACGCTGAGTCGGTCCGAAGTCTTTGAAATACCGCAAAATCCATTAACCATCATAGCCACCGGCCCTCTGACCTCCGATCTTCTTGCACAATCCATTCAACAAATGCTCGGCGGTGATTATCTTTATTTTTATGACGCCATTGCGCCCATTGTGGAGGCTGATTCCATCAACATGGACAAGGTTTACTGGGCTTCGCGCTACGACAAGGGAACGCCCGATTACCTCAACTGTCCGCTTTCCGAAGCAGAGTATCGGCTATTTTGTCAGGTGTTGCTGACCGGCGCAAAAGTTGCCGCCAGACCGTTTGAAGACGCCAAACATTTTGAAGGCTGCCTGCCGATAGAAGTGTCGGCGGCGCGCGGCGAAGAAACACTCGCCTTCGGCCCCATGAAACCGGTGGGATTAATGAATCCACATACAGGCGCTATGCCTTATGCCGTTGTGCAGCTTAGGAGGGAAAATGCCGCCGGTACGCTTTTTAATTTAGTCGGATTTCAGACCAAGCTGACCTGGCCTGAGCAGAAACGGATTTTCCGGATGATCCCCGGTTTGGAAAATGCTCAGTTTGCAAGGATGGGCAGCATACACCGCAACACCTTCATCCACTCCCCTTCCCTGCTTCTTCCTTCATTGCAACTGCGGAAACATCCGAATATTTTATTTGCCGGGCAGATGACCGGGGTGGAAGGCTACATGGAATCCACCGCCATGGGGCTTTTGGCGGGACTGAACGCGGCTTTCATTCTTGAAGGGAAGCAACTTCAACCGCCCCCGCGTGAAACGGCCATCGGCGGTCTTGTGCATTATATTACCGCCGCCGAATCAGCACAAAACTTCGAGCCCATGAACATCAATTTTGGAATTCTTCAACAGGGGCCTGCCCCAAAAATGAAGAAAAAAGAAAAACACCTTTTCTATGTGAACCGCGCCTTGCAGGCCGCGAGTGCCTGGATACTAAGCCAGGATTTGCCCTAATTCACCCTGGCCGGATTTTTCGTCTGGAGTCCCTTTTCCTGAAAAGTCCGGTAAATGATCCGGAACTGTTCGTTGGGGATAAGACCTACGGCGTCCGAGGAATACTCCTTTTTAAGCTTTTTCACAAAATACATGGACACCGCTCCCTTGTTTTTCGCCAGCACCTGCCCGCGGGCCTCGGTTTCGAAATAATCCTTGATCAGGGCGCAGGTGGATTCGGAAATATTGATTTTTCCCTTCTCGCCTGAAGATTCCATGCGGCTGGCCAGGTTCACGGAATCGCCCCAGACATCATAGACAAACTTTTTTTCGCCCACAACGCCCGCCATCAGCGGACCTGTATTGATTCCAATCCGGATCTCAAAGACCGGCCGTCCGCTTTGCGACTTTTCCAGGTTGATCTGCTCCACAAACGACTGGATCTCCAGGGCGCCCAGAACCGCATCAATGGCGTGCGTTGCATTGGCGATGGGCACGCCGCCGGCATACATGTAGGAATCGCCGATAGTTTTGAGCTTTTCCAGGCCGTATTTGTCCATCACGCGGTCAAACCGTGAAAAGGCCGCGTCCAGCTCCTGGACAAGCTGATCGGGCGTCAGCGTCTCTGAGATTTTGGTAAATCCGACAAAATCCGTAAAGACGATGGTTGCGGAGGGGTAAAACACGGGTTTGACATATCCATGACCTTTCAGCTCCTCCGCCACGACAGGGGGCAGAATATTCAAAAGCAGATTGTCTATTTTTTCCTTGTCGGACCGCATTTCCTCGCTCTGCTGCTCGATTTTCCTGGATTTCAGCCAGCTTGCCAACCGGGTGTTGTGAAGCAGGTAGATAAACGCGATGGCGACAAATGTGGCGCTGTACAAATCAAGTAGGCTGTAACGGTCGCCCGTGCGGCTGAAGGAAACATGTTCAAGACGGCCGACAACCAAAAACGTCAGCAGAGAGACCGCGATGATGACCAGGGCATAGCGCCGGTCCACCGGTACCAGGGCCATCACGGTCAGAATAAAGATGTAGCCTCCCATGTAAACGGAATCGGCATCGGCCAAGGCGGTGATAAGTCCGCAGCCAATGGCCAGATAGGCGCCGATGAGAACCAGAAAAAGCATATTGTATTGGGGGAAGCGCTTCGAAACATGCAGGATGAAGATGATGAGGCTGAAGACGGACAGGCCCATGCGGAGCAAGGGCAGCAGGGGTTCTTCCGGATGCAGGTTGGCATCGAGGTAGGTGTAGGGCAGCCAGGCCACGGTCGTGATGAGGGATATGACAAACAGAATCCGGCCGCACTGGTCGTTTAATTCTTCGGAAAAAGTCTGCGGGTAGGCCTCGCGTTCGCTTTCGAAAACGGCACCGGCATGGAATCGATCCCATGCATGTTTGAAGACAGCCACGTTATCCTCCTTTATGCTTTTTTAAGCTTGTCCGGACACATGGATGATAAAGCGCGATATTTGGTTTTTAACCTTCAGCGACTCCCTGATGCTGCTTGAAACAGCCTGTTTCAGGCTTTATTGTATTCTTCAAAGATCATGGTAAAGACAGCCCGCCCCTGGGTGGCGGAACGCAAGTCCGTGGAATAACCGAACATGGCTTTGAGCGGCACCTTGGCTTTGATTTCGGACACCGGTCCCTTTGGATTGACGGCCTGAATCTCGCCCCGGCGGGCATTGATGTCGCCGATGACGTC
>DNYQ01000029.1 GCA_003506745.1 Syntrophaceae bacterium | reverse complement strand
GCCGGTGTTTCGTTTTCATGAATGTCTTCGGAAAAGTCGATGGCTGCTTCAATCCCCGCCAGAGCTTCCACCAATAACGTGCGCAGTTCGTCGATTTTACGGCCCAGCGATCCTTTTAACTGGGCCAGTCCGACCCGGCAGGCCTTTGCCGATTGGGCGGAAATCATGGCGGCAAGCGCCTCTGCCTGAGATAAATCCATCCGGCCGTTCAGATAGGCGCGCTCGGAAAATTCTCCGGGCTTGGCCGGACGGCAGCCCGACGCCATCAGTTGTTCNNGCGGTTTGCGCATCAGGGTGACCAGCACTTCATCCAGAATGGTTTTGCCGTCCGCTGTGACGATGTCGCCGTGATAAGCATGGTGGCTTTGCCAGTTGCAGTTGGCATGCGAGGGGCGAAAAAGCAGGCGCCCCAGTTCAGGGGCCATCGGGCCGCTAACCCGAATAATGCCCACACCCGCCGTGCCGAACGGTGTGGCAATGGCTGCGATGGTGTCTGTCTCCGTCATGTTTTAAACATTCACTATCTACGATTCACCATCCACCAAAAAACTATTGCCGGTTTTTGGTTCTATTCGTGCGGTTGTTGCTTCCTTTTTTGGCCGGCAGAACGATGACCTTCCGGTATTCGCCTTCACCGCGGCTTCTGGTAATGAGTGTTTCATCCTCCTGCAGTGCCAGATGGATGATCCGGCGGTCATGAGCATTCATATGGGAAAGCGACAGGGGTTTCTGCGTCTTTTTGACTTTTTCCCGAATCCGCTCGGCCATGCCCAGCAGCGATTCTTCTCGTCTTTTGCGGTATTCCTCTGAATCCACAACGATCATCTTGCGTTCCGTGTCTGATTTATTGACGGCCTTGTTCAAGATGTACTGAAGCGCATCCAGATTTTGTCCCCGGCGGCCGATCAACAAACCGCTGTCGTCACCGGCGATACTGAGAATAATCGTGTCGTCTGTTTCGGTAGCCGTCACCCAACATTCAAAAGTCATTTTGCTTAATATGCCGGCAAGCAGTTCTCCGGCTTTGAGCGCGGCAGGCGTCGTGGCGGGCAGAGCCTCTACTTTCGGAATGCGAAGCGCCGGTGATGATTCATGAGGAGCGGACGATGCCTCCGGTGTGGTCTCCAGTGCCTCCGGTCGGTGAACAGGCGCTTTGGATGCCGCAGGTGTCGGCCTTATTTTCCGGTGTTCAGACTGCTGTCTGATGTCCGGTTTTGCGTGGTGGCGTTTTTCCTGCTTTNNGTCCAGAGAAAAATCCATATCGAACGAAAGCAGAGAAGCCCGAATTTTTGCCTTTTTGGCCATCAAGCCTAAAAAACCGCCGGACCCCTCGGAAATAATTTCAATGTTTAATTTTTCTCTCGGCACGCCGAAATCACGGCAGGCCTTTTCAATAGCGCCGTCAATTGTTTTTTCTTCTATTTCCAGTGTCTTCGAACTCATGTTGAACTCCGTACATCATCTCATGTCGCCAGCTTTTTATTAATGTAATATTGCTGACCGATTTGTAAAATATTGTTCCATAGCCAGTAGATCACCAGTCCGGCCGGGAAATTTAAAAAGAAGAAAGTAAAAATGACCGGCATGAGCAGCATGATTTTCTGCTGCATCGGATCGCCCATGGCGGGGGTCATTTTCTGGGAAATGAATTGCGTGGCGCCCATAATGATCGGGGTGATGTAATAAGGATCTTTGGCTGACAAATCCTGTATCCAGAAAAACAGAGGTGATTGGCGCAATTCGATGGAGTACATCAGCGCTTTATACAGGCCGAAGAAGACGGGAATCTGGATCAGCATCGGCAGACATCCGGAAAACGGATTGACTTTATGCTCCCGGTAAAGCGCCATGGTTTCCTGGCCGATTTTAGACTGATCATTTTTGTATTTTTGCTTCAGCGCCTCGATTTTCGGCTGAAGTTTCTTCATCTCGTTCATGGATTTGTAGCTCAGGTTGCCCAGCGGCCAGAAGATGATCTTAATAATGGTGGTTAATATAATGATCGCAATCCCGTAGTTCAGGACGAAGCCGTTCAGGAAGTTGAGGATCCATAAGGCAGGGATGGCCAGCCATTTAAACCATCCGAAATCGATGGCGCCCTCCAGGCCGACACCCAATGTTTTCAGAGAATCATATTGCTTGGGGCCGAGATAAAGCGAGTAGGTAAAAACACTGTTTTGTCCGCCCGGAATGAGTTCTTTGCGGCCTTTCATTCCGACGGCGACCATATTGGCCTCGTCCCGTGTCACGACCACGTTGGTCAGAGACGGATTTTCGGGGATAAACGACGCGATAAAGTATTTGCTTTCAAACGCGCCCCACAATACATTCGGGCCCAGGATGCTTTCATGGTCGAGCTTTTTCACTTCCTCGCGTTCAATGCTGCCGCCGACGGAGATAACCGGGCCGTCATGTCCGTAACTGTCGTCAATCTTCTGAGGATCGACATACTGATACCAGTTAAGCCTTGGGATTTGTGTGATGGGCGCGGAGGTCAGATTATGAACTTTGACTTCCATTCCGAACGTGTAACCTGCCGGATCAAAAGTGAAAATCTTTTCAATCTTGATGTTGTCGTAAGATTTGGAAAAGACGAGTTGTTGCTTTTCTTTGGTGCTGGTCAGATCCAGTTTGCCCGTGAGCGTTTCAAAAACCGCGTCCGGGGCGACATCGGCGCTGGAATCGGGGAAAGTCACGGCCAGCGGATAAGGCATACCGTCGCGGACATCGACCAGTTCGACAAATTCCTTGGTTTTGGACTTCGGCGGCTCCTTGGCGCCGGTGAAAAGGCCTTTCAGCTTTGGCCAGATATCATCGGTGCACTCGTAACAATCCTGATAATAGTCTTTGAGCTTCAGGGATTTCAGAGCTGCGCCACGCGTGGAGAACACGGCTGTATAGTGGGTTGTTTCCACGGTTATGTCGCGGGGCGGCGCTTCCGGTTTGCCGGTCGCTGTTTTAGGTGCGGGCCTGCCGGCGTTTGTTGCCGACGCCTGAGCGGCGGATACCGGAGCGTTGGCCGCATCTTTTTTGACTTGCTCTGTTGCTTTTTGCGGCGGCGCGCCCTTTTGCGGGACGGGTGGTTTCACAAAAAAGATCTGGTAAACCATCAGAACGGCCAGTGACAGGACGATGGCAAGAAGGGTCCTTTTGTCCATTAGAGTACCTCCAGTTTCATTGCTTACTTAACGGGGTCGTAACCGCCGGGATGCAGGGGATTGCAGCGCAGAATTCTTTTTGCCCCCAGGTATGACCCTTTCACCGGTCCATACAATTTAACGGCATCAATCGCGTATTGAGAACAGGACGGGTGAAAACGGCAGGATGGCGCAAAAAAGAATGGTGAAATACAAGCTTGGTATAAACGAATGATGAAAACAAAGACATTTACCAACGTTCTTCTGAGCATTTTTTATCTGCCGGCCTTCCGTGTGAAGAGTTCGGTCAATTCTCTGGCTGCTTCCTGATAGGTAAGAGGCGGTATGCTTTTTTTTGCCATGACGACCACGTCATGTCCCGCGGGAAACAGATTTTTGTTGCGGCGGAAGAATTCCCGAATCAGCCGTTTCATTCGATTGCGAAAAACGGCGTTGCCCGTTTTCTTCGTGACGGTGATTCCCAGGCGTTTGACGCCGTTCGGGTTGCCGCATGTTACTGTGGTAAAGAATCGCGAACTTCTCCTGACCCCCTGTTCGTAAATAATCCGATAGCTGCTTTTATTGGTGACCTTTTCCGCTCTTCGGAAAGATTGTGCCTTCATGCATAAAACCCAACATCCCTGCGAGACGTTCTATAGCGGAATTATACGGTTAAGCTCTTTCTGCCTTTGGCCCTTCTGCGGCTTAAAACCTGTCTGCCGGTTTTGGATGCCATGCGGACCAGAAAACCATGTGATCTTTTTCTTTTGGTATTGGATTTATTCGTTAAAGTCTTTTTCATGTTTAAACCCCTAAAAGTAATAAGGCAATGCGTAAACCACAGTCACATTTATTTGTCAAGGTCAAAGTAGTTTGGTAGTTTGGCTGTTGCTGTCTGGACGGTGTCATTTTCCGGTCTTCATCTTAATATATTGGCGCATCTGTGGCGGGTCCAGTTCGATCCAGTCCACTTTTTTCAACAGAGCCCACTCCGCATTCGTATAGGCCCGGTTCTTATTATAAGCAAAAACTCCGACAAATTTCACATGGCGTTTGTTTTTCCAGTAATCGGCCAATTCCGGATTTTTGAAGAAAATGTCATCCTGAATCAAAACAAAGTCGAGGGGGTATGCTTTCTTGCCCAAAAAACCCAGAAAAAAAGTCCATTGACTAACGGGGGTGATGTCAAGCGAACAATATTTATCGCTCAGAAACCGGAGCGCCCAGTGATCATTGAAGACCAGTCCGCCCGTCAGGCATTCCGGACAGGCGGTTTTGAGCGGCAGCACATTGTTGAGAAAAAATGATGATGCAAAAACATGATCCTGATAACCGTATTGTTTGATTATTTCACCCACCCATTTGCCGAAGGCTTCCGCATTCTTCCCTTCTTCCTTCATGTCCAGAGAGACCATCGGTGTGACCCCCCGGGCTTTGGTTGCTTTAATGAGCTCAAACAAGTCCACGACCGTCATGAAAGGTTGAGGCGGCAACTGGGGATTGGCCGCGTTTTGCGGCAGTTCCGAAACATCGTTGTATTTTTCGCCAAACGCGCCGGGCAGTCCGGTGGCCCGCTCCATGAGATAATCATGGGAGACCAGTCCGACCCGGTTGCCCCGGGCATCGACAAAGTCGATGATGTCCAGTTCGATGTTCGGATTAACGGAGTCGAGCGCTTTGGCCAGCGCGGCGCGGGAGTTCTCCTGGGCAAATGCCGCGTCTCCCCGGTGCCAGCCGGCGGCGGGGAGATTGAAAGCGGCGCCCTCCGGACTGAAGGAAAGAACAAGGATAAACGTCAGGAAGAAAAAGATGCTGTATCTGCGAACCGGGTGTTTGGAAGATTTCATTTATGGCCCCCGTTGATTCGATTTTCTACTCATAAAGGGAAACGGTTGAAGTAAAAGATCGTTGATTTATTGTCCGGATACTCTGCTTGTATATGCAGGCATACATTGACTATAATGCTTAAACCAGCATTCAAAAAGAATCAATGGAAATCTGAATTCAGGTATGTTTACATGAAAATGTCGGTAAGTGTCCGGATATTTTCATCATTCGTTGTGCCCGTGCCGGGCATGGAAGTTAGGAGCAAAAACCTTTACAGGCGCATTGCCTCAATAGATGGGGGCCATCGTTAAGGATGGTTCTTGTCTCGCATCGGGATGTGTTTTAAAAGCCCCTGAACAGGAATGCATTCAGGGCCTTTTTCTTTATCCACGAAAAGATGATTGTTTTCTAAATATCCGTAAATATTGAGGTAATAAAATATTGGAAAATAATCATAAAATAATGAAATTTCTGCTTGACAGTTTTGATCAGAGGGAGTAGAAATCCAGTTCTGTTCGTCAGAGATGTGCTTGACGGTTGTTGAAGTTTTCAACGTGTTCACCGATGGGTAAACTCTTGTTGGTCGGATGATTCCTGTTTACTGACAGAACAAAAAATTGAAATTTAAGCTTGACAGGAAAATCAAATTGATTTATGTGTCACAGCTCGTTTCAAGAAGGCTCTTTGGAAATTGAATAGTGGGAAAATGAATTTGTGGGTCCTATTAATTTATTGAAGTATCAAGCGAGTTCATAAGGAAGATTTATCTTCCTTTACAGGATTAAAACTGGAGAGTTTGATCCTGGCTCAGAACTAACGCTGGCGGCGTGCCTAACACATGCAAGTCGTACGAGAAAGTTGGCTTCGGCCGATGAGTAAAGTGGCGCACGGGTGAGTAACGCGTGGATAATCTACCTTTTAGTTTGGAATAACGTACCGAAAGGTGCGCTAATACCGGATAATGCTGCACAACTACTGTTGTGTCGTCAAAGAAGGCTTCTGTTTACATGCTTTTGCTGAAAGATGAGTCCGCGTACCATTAGCTAGTTGGTAGGGTAATGGCCTACCAAGGCTACGATGGTTAGCTGGTCTGAGAGGATGATCAGCCACACTGGAACTGAGACACGGTCCAGACTCCTACGGGAGGCAGCAGTGAGGAATATTGCGCAATGGGGGCAACCCTGACGCAGCAACGCCGCGTGAGTGAGGAAGGTTTTCGGACCGTAAAGCTCTGTCGAGCGGGAAGAAATGCATGGTGGCTAATATCCATCATGCTTGACGGTACCGCTAAAGGAAGCACCGGCTAACTCCGTGCCAGCAGCCGCGGTAATACGGGGGGTGCAAGCGTTGTTCGGAATTATTGGGCGTAAAGAGCGTGTAGGCGGCTGAATAAGTCAGATGTGAAATCCCTGGGCTTAACCCAGGACGTGCATTTGAAACTATTCAGCTTGAGTAGGGGAGAGGAAAGTGGAATTCCTGGTGTAGAGGTGAAATTCGTAGATATCAGGAGGAACACCGGTGGCGAAGGCGACTTTCTGGCCCTATACTGACGCTGAGACGCGAGAGCGTGGGTAGCAAACAGGATTAGATACCCTGGTAGTCCACGC
>DNYQ01000033.1 GCA_003506745.1 Syntrophaceae bacterium | reverse complement strand
GTTCTGACTCTTAGTCTCTGGTAATAAAATGCGGTCGAAGGACCGTCGGTGGCTGTATCCTTCTTTACCGTTGTGCGGTCCAGATACACGCCCGCCGCATAATACTCGCCGCTGACTTTTACATCAACGGCCATCGCCGTTGTGCTGAAGGCCGCCATCAACCCCAGCGTTAACAATATAACCCAAAATCTCTTCATTTTTAATCTCCTAAATATGATATGATTATATAATCCAAACATCGGATCTTGTTGATCATTATCATTCTGCGCTTGAAACCATTATCAAACGCATCATGAACGACATAGGACTAATGAAATGCCTATGTCAATTATGACTGGCGGTTTTCTAGCATTTGCAAATGTTTTTGTAAAGAAAATATTATGATTTTTTGTAATAATAAGTAATAATTTATTATTAATCAGGACGAAATACGGAAAAAAAGAAAAAGGGAGGCGGGAAACGGTCGCAACCGTTCCCTGTCTCCCTTTAAGCCTTCAGCCTAATCCCCTCTGTCCCATAACCTGCAGTTACAGCGGTATATTATTATGCTTCTTCTCCCGCCTTGTTTCTTTTTTATTCTGCATGGTTTCCAGTAAGGCAACAATCCGTATGCGTGTCTGACTGGGCAGGATCACCTCTTCAATGGCACCCAGTGATGCAGCATAGTAAGGATTATTGAATTTTCCCTCGTAATCCGCGATCAGCTCCGCGCGCTTTGCTTCCGGATCCGCCGCCGCTTTGATTTCGGCGCGGTGAATGATGTTGCAGGCGCCCGAAGCCCCCATCACGGCGATCTCCGCCGTCGGCCAGGCCATGACGTAATCCGCCCCCAACTGCTTGCAGCACATGCCGATATAGGACCCGCCGTAAGCCTTGCGCGTCACGACGGTGATCTTCGGCACGGTAGCTTCCGAATAAGCGTGCAGGAGCTTTGCGCCGTGGCGGATGATGCCCGCCCATTCCTGGTCCGTGCCGGGCATGTAGCCGGGGACATCGGAGAAGGTCAAAAGCGGAATGTTGAAGGCGTCGCAGAAACGGATGAAACGCGAGGCTTTATCAGAGGCGTTGACGTTGAGGACACCGGCAAAAGACATCGGATTGTTGGCGATGACGCCCACGGGCTTACCCATGATCCGAATCAGAGCGACAATAATGTTTGGCGCCCATTGTGCGTGGAGTTCAAACAGTTCACCGTTGTCGGCCACGGACTTGATGACGCTTTTCATGTTGTAGGCGCGCGCCGCCTTATCGGGAATAATCTTGTTCAATTCAGGGCATTCCCGTTCGGGACGGTCGGCCGTCGCGGCAACGGGCAGCGGCGAGTTGCAGCTGTCCGGCAAATAAGACAAAAGCACTTTGATTTTATCGATGCAGTCCGTGTCGTTTTCCGTTACGACATGGCAGACGCCGCTTTTCGAGGCGTGCGCCACCGCACCCCCCAGGTCTTCCTGGGTCACATCTTCCCCGATGACCGCTTTAATGACTTCCGGGCCGGTAATGTACATATAGGATGTATTTTTCACCATAAAAATCCAGTCGGTGAGCGCCGGAGAGTAAACCGCGCCGCCGGCCGTCGGTCCCATGATCGCCGTGATCTGAGGAATATAACCGGAGGCGATCGTATTGCGGTAGAAAATGCCGCCGTATCCTTCGAGGGATGGGACGCCTTCCTGAATTCTGGCCCCGCCGGAGTCATTGATGGAGATGAACGGCTTTTGCGCGTCGAGCGCCATATCCATGACTTTCCAGATTTTTTTGGCATGCATCTCGCCCAGCGTGCCGCCTGCGCTGGTGAAATCCTGAGAGGCGGCAAAAACGATGCGGCCGTTGACCTTTCCAAACCCGGTGATCACGCCGTCGGCGGGAATTTCTTTTTTATCCATACCGAAAAGGGTTGCGTGGTGCTTGACAAAAAGCTGCACTTCCTGAAAACTGCCTTCGTCAAACAGCAGGTTCAACCGCTCCCGCGCAGTCAGTTTCCCGGCGTCATGATGCTTTTGAACCTGTTTTGCGCCGCCCATCTGCATCAGGGACTGAACTCTGGATTCAAAATTCTGGATTTTTTCCTGGGTTGTTGCCTGTTTCACCTCGCCACTCATAAAGCATCTCCTTTTTATATTGATCGATTTTTCGTTTTTATCTTGACCCTGTTTCGGGTGTAAGTTAGTGTCGATCGGAGTTTTATGCTTAACCTTTTTAGAAAAAACTGGCAAGTCTGATTTGTAAAATGCGCAACTTCAAAATAACACTCGAATATGACGGCGCGGCCTACTGCGGCTGGCAAAGACAGCAAAACGGGATTTCCATTCAGCAGATTCTGGAAGAAGCCATGGAGCGCATTATCGGAGAGCGCGTGTCGATTATCGCCTCCGGACGAACCGACGCCGGCGTGCATGCCCTTAATCAGGTGGCCAGCTTCAAGGCTCAGACAGCCCTTGCAGTCAACAAAATTTTTCTGGGCGTCAACAGCGTTTTGCCGGATGATATCGTTGTCAAGGATGCGCAGGAAGCGCCTCCGGATTTCAACGCACTCAAAGATGCGAAAGGCAAGGTTTATGTGTATCGCATACGAAATCAGAGCCTGCGGCCCGTTCTGGGGCGTCAGTATGACTGGTTTATTCGCTTCCGGCTGGATCTGGAACGGATGCGCAGGGCTGCGTCTTATTTAATCGGAGAACATGATTTTTCGTGCTTTTGCGCGACAGGCTGTGATATTAAGAGCCGCGTCCGGACGGTCAGCCGCCTGGATATTGTGCGCAACGATGACGGCCTTATGGAAATTACGGTTGAATCCGGCGGCTTTTTGCGCCATATGGTACGCAATATCGTCGGCACCCTGGTGGACGTGGGCCGGGGCAAACTCAAGCCGGAAGACATGCCGGAAATTATCGCGTCTTGCGACCGGAAAAGAGCGGGAATGGCCGCGCCCGCCTGCGGTCTTTTTTTAAAGGAGGTCAAATACTGAAAAACATGAAAGTGCTGCTGCTGGGACATAAAGGAATGCTGGGGAACGATCTGATGGCGCAGTTTAAATACCGGCACGAAGTCATCGGCATGGACAGGGAAGAAATCAACATCACCAGCGCGTCCGAATGCCGCAGAGCCGTGGCCGATGTTCAGCCCCAGCTCGTCATCAACGCCGCAGGTTTTACCAATGTGGACGCCTGCGAAACAGCCAAGGAAGAATGCTTTGCGGTAAACGCCGAAGCGGTGAAAAATATCGCCGAAGCCTGCCGCGACAGGAATATTACCGTTATTCACTACAGCACGGACTATGTTTTTGACGGAAACGGGAACCGTCCCTACACGGAAGACGATCCCTGCAACCCCATCAATACCTACGGCGCTTCCAAACTGACCGGCGAGCATCATCTGCGCCGGCTGACGGACAACTTTATTCTGATCCGAACCGCCTGGCTTTACGGTGCGAAGGGGAAAAACTTCGTGCAGGCCATTCTGGAACGCGCCAGATCGACAGGCCAACTGACCGTGGTCAATGATCAGACCGGTTCGCCCACCTGCACACGCGATCTGGCGGCCGCAACGGAGCTTCTGGTGGACAAAAACGCCCGGGGTATTTTTCATGTGACCAACCGCGGATCCTGCACCTGGTACGATTTTGCCCGGAAAATATTGAAGGAGGCCCGCCTGGATACGGTTGAAATTCTGCCGATTAAAACCGGCGAATTGCAGCGGGCGGCCAAACGCCCGGCCTACAGCGTGATGAGCGCGCAGAAATTTGTAACCCTGACCGGCAAGACCATGCAGCCCTGGCAGCTTGCGTTTTCAGATTATTTCAAGTTCATCTCCAGCCGCACCTGCTCTGGTGCATAGGAAAAAGCGGCGTGGCCTTCAGGTTGTTCAAACCGCTTTCCACAATCCAGACGGATCACCGGCGGTAAATTTTTTAAAATGAATTCTTGGCGGACGTATGGTATAAGAATGACAAATCAAATCGGGACGGAGGTATCGCCGTGCGAACAGTTTTCAAGGTCTTTTCCTGTTTGTTGATTCTTTTTGCGGCTCTGACGCTTCAGAGCTGTCTGGTCTCTACGCCATCCACGCTCATTACACCGGAAATCCGGTCTATGTATGAAGGGGACTATAAAGTCGATCCCTACATGAAAAATCATGTTCCCCTTTATGTTGCCGTTCTGCCTTTTGTTGATCTCTCCGGAAGCAAAGAAGGGGCAAAAGCCATGCGTCTGGGCTTCTATAACCATTTCAGCTCCCTGCCCTTCAAAGATATGGAACTTTATAAGGTGGATGATTTGCTGACCAAAGCAGGCCTGACCGATGCGGAGGCCATCCGTAAAACATCACCGCAAAAGCTGGGCGAAATTCTGGGTGTGGACGCGGTTATTTTTGGAGAAGTTTCGGACTTTGATAAATATTTTGCCGTTCTCTATTCTCAGGTTGCCGTGGGCGCGGAAGTCAAAATGTACGACGCGAAAACCGGCAATTTTCTCTGGAGCGGCAAACACAAGGTCCGCAAGCACGAAGGCGGCATCTCCACCAACCCGGTCGGCATCGTCGCCACCGTGATTGCAACCGCCTTGAATGTCCGCGATATTCAACTGCTGCGCGCCAACGACGATCTGTTCCGCGACATGGTCAAAACCATTCCCACGCCGTCTCTGGCCCAGGCCAAGCGTCCGCCGCTCATTTCGCTTTTGACGCAGGACACCAAAGGGCTGCCGAAAAAAGCAGGCGATGAAATCAAAGTAGTCATTCAGGGAACACCGAACATGCAGGCCTCTTTTGACATCGGTCAATACCGTAAGCGCATTGAAATGCAGGAAGTCGAACCGGGCGGTTATTACGGCATTTATAAAGTAGTGCCGGGGGACAATATCGAAAAAGCCATCGTGACCGGTTATCTGACGGATGATTCCGGCAATACCGCCCAATGGGTGGATGCGATCGGGTCCGTCACGCTGGATACCACCGCTCCGGATAAGCCGGCAGGGATCAAATCCACGGGAAGAAACAAGCTGGTCGGACTGCGCTGGGATAAAAACGCCGCGCCGGATCTGGCCGGTTATCTCATTTACCGTTCCGAGACCCCGCTCTCCGGATATATTCAGATCGGTAAAACGGAGTTTGCCGAGTATAAAGACACCGATCAGAAGCTGGTCAACTCCAAAACGTATTATTACCGGATCACGGCAGTGGATTTTGCCGGAAATGAAAGTCAGACGGCGCAGGCTCAGGGCATGCCGATTGCACCGGGGCCGACGCCTGTTTCCGGGGTCATCGACGCGGATACAACCTGGTATTCGGGCGCCAGTCCCTACATCCTGGAGGCGGATGTCGTCATTAAAGACAAGGCGCTTTTAACCATTGAGCCGGGAACGGAGATTCAGTCCAAGGGCGGAGCGCTGATTGTGGAAGGACGGATTTCAGCCGAGGGCGACAACGACGGCATCATTCGTTTTGACTCGGTCAAGGACGATAAACCCTGGCCGGGAATCACATTTGCCAGCGTCAAAGACCGCGAAAACAAGCTGGTATTCGTCCGCGTGCGAAATGCGCAGACAGCCGTCCATTGTCAGGCCTCTTCGCCAGGCATTGAAAATTCAGAGTTCACGCAAAATCATGACGGCATCAAAATTTCGGGGGCGTTCTCCAAACCGCTCATCCGCAAGAATACCCTTTATAAAAACAGGGGGATCGCGATCTCGGCCGGTGACGGAGCTCAGCCGCGGATTCTGGAAAATACGATTAATGACAACGGCAATACCGGCGTGATGGTGCAGTCCGCCGCGGCGGAAATTGCGCAAAATACGATTGCGCGCAATAAAAATAACGGCATCGTGGTCAAAGGCTCTCAAGCCGTTATTTTTCAAAACAACCTGGTCGATAATCAGCCTTACAACCTGTTTGGCGAAATGACCGGCGCTCCCGCAAAGGCGCTGAACAACTGGTGGGGCAGCGCTAAAATGGCGGATATCCTGTCCGGTATAAAGGGGCGCATCGATGTTCGTTCCGTTCTGGATGCTCCGTATCCGCAGGGCAAGGTTCTGGCCGTACCGATTCTGGATAAAAATCTCACCGGCACGATTCAGGCGGATGCTTATCTGATTTTATCGAACAGCCCGTACCGGCTGGCCAAAGATGTGGTCATTGACGGAGGGGCAACCCTCTTTATCGAACCGGGAGTCGTTGTGGAATTCGAGCAGAAAACATCCTTCATTACCCGCAACGGCGGGATCATCGCGCGGGGGACAAAAGAAAGGCCGATTACCTTTACGGCCGCTTCCTCCTCGCCAGCGCCGGGTTTCTATGTCAGTGCCGTCCGGTTTTCCGAAGCCACCAAAGTCAACAGTGCTTTTGCCTACTGCATCGTGAAGTATGCGACAACTGCTTTTGATGTTTATGCGGGATCGCCGGAAATATCCTACAGCCATATCGCGCATTCCTCGCAAAACGCCGTTTACTGCCGCAAAGACGCCACACCGGTGATTTCTTATAATACGTTTGCGGATAATCATGGCGAAGGCGCTATTACGTGCGTCGGCTCGGCCAATCCCAAAATATTTCAAAATAACTTCACCGGCAACACAGTGGCCATTCAGAGCTTTTCGTCCATTTACGTTGACGCCCGGCACAACTGGTGGGGAGTAAATCCTCCGGATGAAAAAACATTCTGGCTGCGTGAAAAAATCAACATAGAACCCTGGCTGGAAAAGGAAAATCCCAACGCTTTTAAGGAAAAACGTTGACGCCCCGGTGGATCATGATCCGAAAAGTACATTGACATCGAAATTCAAATTCCCTATAGTCCCGCTGATTCAACAACGGGGTGTTCTGAGTGATCTATTTCCGCAACGTCAGTCTGTCTTTTCTGGACAAGCAACTGTTTGACCAGATAAACTGGACCATTCATCCGAAAAGCCGCATCGGCCTGGTGGGAGACAACGGCACGGGCAAAACCACCCTCTTCAGAGCCATGCTTGGGGAGGTGCATCTTGATTCCGGCTTTATTGATATTCCCGACCGCAAGCAAAAGAAAATCGGCTATCTGCCGCAGGATCTGGTCGAACTCGAAGCGACAGGCCTGATCGAGTATCTTCGCCGGAAAAGCGGCATTGCACAACTGGAAGACGCCATCCGCTCTTTGGAGCAACAAATTGCCCATGTCAAACCCAACACGCATGAATACAGCGAACTCGCCCGACACTATGCCGACGCGACGGCTGAATTTTCCGCCCGCGACGGTTATGCTTTTGAAGCGCGGGCCAAGCAA
>DNYQ01000115.1:7596-9498 GCA_003506745.1 Syntrophaceae bacterium | reverse complement strand
TCAACTGGATAAAACCTTTCCCACGAATGACTGCTCCGCCTGCATTCTCTCTCCGAAACTGGTCGAAGTCGGCCGTCATCCGAACGTAACCATTAAAACAAGACGCACCGTGGAGTCCGTCGAAGGCGAGCCGGGCAAGTTCAAAGTTAAACTGACTTCCGCCCCGCGTTACGTCAATTTGGACAAATGTACCGGCTGCGGCGACTGCGCAAATGTCTGCCCGATTACGGTCAAAGCCGCATTCAACGGCGATTTAAGCGAAAGAAAAGCGATCTATCGGCACTTTCCTCAGGCCATTCCCAGCGGCTTTGCCATTGACAAGCTGGGAACTTCGCCCTGTAAGGCCGGTTGCCCGACGCACATCAGCGTTCAGGGTTACGTGGCGCTCATCGCCGAAGGAAAATTCAAAGAAGCCCTCAAACTGATCAAGCAAGACAACCCGTTCCCCATCGTTTGCGGACGCGTCTGCAACCATCCCTGCGAAACGGCCTGTATGCGCGGCAAAGTGGATGAACCGATCGACATTATGCACCTGAAACGTTTTGTCGCCGATCTCGATTTGAACAGCGACACCCGCTACCTTCCCGAAAAGAAGGAGAGCAAAGGCAAGAAAGTCGCCGTGGTCGGCGCCGGTCCTTCGGGTCTGACATGCGCCTACTATCTGGCCATTGAAGGCTACGATGTGGAAGTTTTTGAAGCGCTGCCGGTTGCGGGAGGCTGGATGGCCGTCGGCATCCCCGAGTATCGTCTTCCCAAAAACGTTCTCAATGCGGAAATTAAAGTGATTCAGGACCTGGGCGTCAAGATTCATCTCAATACCCGAATCGGCAAAGATATTTCCTTCGATAAACTCAAAAGCGACTACAGCGCGGTCTTTATCGGCTGCGGCACCATGAAGAGCAGCAAGCTCAATATCCCCGGCGAAGATATGCAGGGCGTCATTCACGGCGTGGATTACCTGATGCAGATCAACCTGGGCAAAAAAGTAACTCTTGGCGACCGTGTGGCCGTTATTGGCGGCGGCAACGTGGCTATGGATGCCGTCCGCACAGCCGTTAGAACCGGTTCAAAAAATGTTTTCATTCTCTATCGCCGGACCCGTGCTGAAATGCCGGCCTCTCCCGAGGAAATCGAAGAAGCGATTGAAGAAGGCATTGAAATGAAATTCCTCGTTGCCCCCAAACGCGTGGTGGGCAAGGATGGAAAAGTGACCGGCATCGAATGCACACGGATGGAGCTGGGCGAGCCGGATAAAAGCGGCCGTCGCCGTCCCATTGAAATCAAGGGGTCCGAATTTATCGTCGAATGTGACGCCATCGTTCCCGCCATCGGGCAGGAAGCGGATTTATCCTTCATTACGAAGGAAAGCGGCGTTTCCATCAACAAGTGGAACAACCTGGATTTCGATAAAGTGACTTACGCAACAAATGTCGCCGGCATTTTCACGGGCGGTGACGTATCCACCGGCCCGCAGACGGTTGTCAAAGCAGTCTTTTCCGGCAAGGAAGCGGCCAAATCCATCGACCGCTATCTGCAGGGCGCCGATATGGCGGCAGGCCGAGAAAAAGACTGGACCAAAGATCTGGCGGATAAAGCGGATGTCTCCGGCTTGCCAAAAGTGCCCCGTGAAAAATATCCGAATATGAAGCCGGAAGAACGTCGCACCAGTTTCCAGGAAGTCGGCATCGGTTTTTCCGAAGCCCAGGCGATTGCGGAAGCGAATCGTTGTCTGGCCTGCGGCATCTGTTCCGAATGTTATCAGTGCGTGGACGCTTGTATTGCCAAGGCCATTGATCATGACATGAAAGCGGAAGAAGAAACGATAGAAGTCGGCGCCGTCATCGCGTCGCCCGGCTTTGAAATATTTGACGCCAGCAAGCGCGGGGAATACGGCTACGGCAT
>DNYQ01000115.1:0-7591 GCA_003506745.1 Syntrophaceae bacterium | reverse complement strand
GGCTCCCGCGACGTGTCCTGCGGCAACAGCTGGTGTTCGTCAGTCTGCTGCATGTATGCAACCAAGGAAGCGATCATCGGCAAGGAACACGCCAAAGGGCTGGAACCCACGATTTTCTACATGGATATCCGCGCTCACGGCAAGGATTTCGACCGGTTTGTCAACCGCGCCAAGGATGAATACGGCATTCGCTACATTCGCTCCATGCCGTCCTCCATTAAAGAATTGCAGCAGACCAACAATCTGCTCATTAAGTATGTCAATCAGGATGGAAGTTTCACGGAAGAAGAATTTGACATGGTCGTTTTGTCCGTCGGTCTCATGCCGCCCAAAGAAGCCAAAAAACTTTCCGCCAGCCTCGGCATTGAACTTGAAGGACACGGCTTCTGCAAAACCGATCTGGAAAACCCCGTTCAGACATCGCGTCCCGGCGTCTTCGTCTGCGGCGCCTTCGGTGGGCCGAAGGATATTCCGGAAACGGTTATGGAAGCCTCCGCCGCCGCCGCCTGCGCGGAAGGGTTGCTCGCTTCCAAGCGCGGCACGATGATTACACCGGTGGAAAATCCGGCGGAAAAAGATTTGCGCGGTCAGGGGGTGCGCACCGGCGTGTTTGTCTGCCACTGCGGCATCAATATTGGCGGTGTGGTTGATGTTCCCGCCGTGCGTGATTACGCCGCTACATTACCCACGGTCGTTTATTCTGCTGATAACCTCTTTACCTGTTCGCAGGACACGGCGGTGAAGATGGCGGAAGTCATTAAAGAAAAGGATTTGACTCGTGTGGTTGTTGCCTCCTGTTCGCCACGAACTCACGAAGGCCTGTTCCAGGAAAACTGTGAAAAGGCCGGTCTGAACCGATACCTGTTTGAGATGGCCAATATCCGCGATCAGGATTCCTGGGTGCATATGCACGAGCCGGAAGCGGCGACCGCGAAAGCCAAAGACCTGCTTCGCATGGCTGTGGCCAAAGCTCAGTACCTCAAGCCCTTAAAACCCGGACAGCTGTCCGTCAATCATCAGGCGTTGATTATCGGCGGCGGGTTGGCCGGCATTACGGCGGCTCTGTCGCTTGCCGATCAGGGCTTTGCCTCCACTATCGTTGAAAAGGAAGATCGCCTGGGTGGTAATTATAATCATCTGTACAAAACGCTGGAAGGTTTGGATACGCGGGCTCACCTGACGGGTCTTCTGGAAAAAATTTATAAGAATCCTTTAATAACCGTCGTCACCTCGGCCCGTATTGAAAAGATTGAAGGCTTTATCGGCAATTACAAAACCACGGTAAAGGCCAAAGACGGCGAGAAAGTCTTTGAACATGGTATCGTGCTGGTAGCCACCGGGGCTTATGAAAATAAACCCAAAGAGTACCTCTACGGGCAAAACGACAAAGTGAAATCGCAGCGCGAGCTGGAAACGATGATTTATGAAAAAGATTCCAAGCTGGCCGCTGTGAAAAATATTGTCATGATCCAGTGCGTCGGCAGCCGCGACAAGGAAAGACCTTATTGCAGCCGTTACTGCTGCTCCGAGGCGATCAAGAATGCCCTCGAACTCAAAGCCGCCGATCCATCCCGCGACATTACCATTCTTTACCGCGATATCCGCACCTTCGCCTTCAAGGAAGACTATTACAAACAGGCCCGGGAAGCGAATATCAAATTCATTTCCTACGAAGAAAACCGCAAGCCGGAAGTAATGGCGGCGGGCGACAAGGTGGAAGTGAAGGTTCTAGATCCGATTCTCAATGAAACCGTAACGCTGCCCGCGGATGCTGTCGTCTTGAGCGTCGGCGTTGTTCCGAATCCCGAAAATGCGGCCATCGGCAACATGTTGAAAGTGCCCACCAACCAGGATGGCTTCTTCCTCGAAGCGCACGTCAAACTGCGCCCGGTCGATTTCCAGACTGATGGTGTGTTCATGTGCGGCATGTCGCATTCGCCCAAGTTCAGCGATGAGACGATTACCCAGGCCAACGCTGCTGTTTCGCGCGCCTGTCTGGTCTTAAGTCTTGATTTCATCGAGGCGGAAGGTAAAACCGCTTATGTGAATAAAGAAAGATGTTCGGCCTGCGGACTTTGCGAGATCAACTGTCCCTACAGCGCGATTCGCGTGAACCCTGCGGAAGGGTGTGCCGAAGTCAACGCGGTTCTTTGCAAAGGCTGTGGTATATGCACGGCGTCGTGCCGCATGAACGCTGTGGACCTCAATGGTTTCAATAACGAAGAAGTGCTGGCACAGATATTTAATTTAAACTAAGGTAACCGGCTTTCAAGCCGCCTTGCCGCTGGAAGAAGGAGAATATATGGCTGAAAACTTAGCAAACAAGGAATGGGAACCGAAATTCGTTGCCATTGTCTGCAACTGGTGTACTTACGCGGGAGCCGATCTTGCGGGTATCAGCAGAATTCAGTATCCGACAAATGTCAGAATCATCCGCGTTCCCTGCACGGGAAGAATCAATCCTTTTTATATCGTGAAAGCCCTGCAGACCGGAGCCGACGGCGTTCTGGTTTCGGGTTGACACCCGGGTGAATGCCACTATATCTCAGGAAATCTGGTGGCGCGGCGCAAGTTTGCGACGTTAAAAAGTTTCCTGAATTACATCGGTGTGGAAGGCGACAGAACCATTTTTACGTGGGTTTCCGCCTCCGAAGGGGATAGATGGGCACAGGTCATCAAAGGCGCTACGGAGAAAATAAAGGCGCTGGGACCGGCCAATAAGATGGTCAAGACCATTGGTTAGTCTGATTAAAGAGAATAATACATAAACGGGGAAATCATCACTGTGGAAAACATCGANNACGCTTCCGTTAACGGCGACACCTTGTTTCATTACGAAGCCGGAAGAAGCCGACAAGCTGGTCTGGAACAACCTCTGCACGCAGAACCTGGCCAAGTTTGTGCACGATCTGATCACGGCTCATAAGAATTCGCAAAAGCGGGTGAAACCCGAAGACCGGAAGAAAAAAGTCATTGGTGTGGTCGCCCGCGGCTGTACGACACGATCGCTGATTATTCACCTGCAGGAAAGGCAGTACGAACGAGATGAAGTCTGCATTATCGGCGTACCCTGCGACGGTTATGTGGACGGCAAAGGACTGAAAGTGAAGATTGGCGGTGCGGATATTGTGGAAGGAAGCATCGACGGCGGCCAGATCAAAATGAAAACATCCGACGGCGATAAAACCGTTGCGCTCAAAGACGTGCTGGCGGACAGTTGCCTGACTTGCCGTTTCAATAATCCCATTATTTCCGATATCATGATTGGATCACCGGCCCCGGCCATGAATCCTGATGCTGAATACAATGATGTAAAAGAATTTGAAGCCAAAACGATGGAAGAGCGCTGGGCTTATTTCACCAAAGAGATGGAAAAATGTATGCGCTGCAACGCCTGCCGCCAGGCTTGTCCGTCTTGTTACTGCCCCACCTGCTTTGTCGAACAAAGTCAGCCGCAGTGGGTGGGCATCGGCGAAGACAAATCCGATACCCAGGTGTTTCAGTTCATGCGCCTGTACCATATGGTTGGCCGTTGCGTGGATTGCGGATCGTGCGTTTCCGTATGCCCGATGGGCGTGGATCTGCGCAAGTTCCTCAAGAAGATCGACAAGGACTGCTGGGAAATGTTCGGTAACCGCGCGGGCTCCGGCATGGAAGACATGCCGCCTCTGGGCAAATACGATGAACATCACGATAAACAAGATTTTATCTATAACCCATAATTCGTTTGAGATGATGGAGTTTACATGGAAACTTTTCTGGAAGCAGTAAACAAAAAGATACACGGTGTGCCGCTGCAGGCCTGCTATCACTGCCGGAAGTGCTCGGCCGGTTGTCCGACCGCGCCGCACATGGAGTATAACCCCAACAAGGTTATTAAAATGATTCAAAACGGGCAGAAGGACAAAGTGTTGAATAGTTCAACAATCTGGCTTTGCCTGTCGTGCGAAACCTGCATCACCCGCTGCCCCAACCAGGTGGATATCGCCCGCATGATGGATGTGCTCCGTCAGATGGCGATTGAATCCGGCGTCGGCGCTCACGAGCCGAACGTCCTGAAGTTCCATGAAGCATTTTTGGCTTCGATTAAGCGGGGCGGTCGGATCAACGAAATGATGATGACGGTCCATTACAAACTCAAATCGGGGGATCTGCTGTCGGATGTCGCCATGGCCCCGGGCATGTTCCTGAAAGGAAAACTGGCGCTTCTGCCACCGCGGACCAAGGATGTTAAAGCGGTTAAGAATATTTTTGAGAAAACAAGAAGCAAGTGATGAAATATTGCGCGTCATGTCCGAAAGGGTCTGCTGCGCCGAAGTAACAAGTATAAAAGGAGGCTACTCTCTTGAAAGTTTCGTATTATCCGGGCTGCTCGCTGCACGCGACGGGAAAAGAATATGATCAGTCCATGAAGGCCGTCAGTCGCGCCCTCAACATCGAACTCAAAGAAGTCGACGATTGGTCCTGCTGCGGAGCGTCATCCGCGCACAGCACCAATTTCGATTTGTCCATCGCCCTGCCGGCGCGCAACCTGATCGCCGCCGAGAAGGATGCCATGGACGTCATGGTTCCATGCGCCGCCTGCTTTAATCGCTTCAAAATGGCGGAGCATTACCTGAAGGGCGACAAGGATCTGAAGGCCAGGATCGAAGACGTGGTGGGGGCCAAGTATCAGGGCGGCATTACCATCCGCAATCCGATTGATATCATCTACAACGAGATCGGCATCGACGCGCTGGCCGCGAAGGTTGTGAAGCCTCTGACCGGGCTCAAGCCTGTTTCCTATTATGGCTGTCTTCTGCTTCGGCCGCCGGAAGTCTGTGAATTTGAGAATTATGAAAATCCCTTCATGCTCGATAAGCTGATGGGGGCAATCGGTGCCGATGTGAAGAACTGGTCATACAAGACCGATTGCTGCGGCGGTTCGTTGTCAATCAGCAAAACCGCCATTGTCGTCGATATGTGCAATAAACTGATGAGCGCCGCCAAAGAGGCCGGGGCAAACTGTGTGATCACGGCCTGTCCGATGTGCATGGCCAATCTGGATATGCGGCCGTCTGTCGGCATGAAGCTCCCGGTTTTCTATTTCACGGAATTGATTTCGCTGGCTCTGGGGCTTCCCGGATCGGCGGAGACTTTTAAATCGCACATATTTGATCCTCAGCCGCTCTTAAACCAACTGCGGTTGATTTAGGGGAATGGATAAGCTGTTATCACCCGACGCTTTTGAAGTGTAAAAAGTTGGATAAAAAAATAAATTAGGGACAATTATGGAAAAACGTTTGATCAAAAAAGACACACTGGCAGGCATTGCCAAAAAAATGGCCGGAGATATGATGGTTTGGGCGCCGGTAAAAAAGGAAGACAACGTTCTTTTTGAAACGATCGGGAAAGACGGCGAGCCTTTCTTCGCGTATTTAAATTCCAAAAACGCGCCGAAAAATGTTTTCTTCCCGCACACGGAAACCCTGATGAAATTTACGCGCACACCGAAAGGGATGGCGTTTTCGTCAGAGGCAAACAAGGCTAATCAGTCGGTCCTGTTCGGTGTTCGTCCCTGTGACGCCCATAGTTTTGCGCTCCTGGATAAGCTTTTCGACCAGGAAAAATATCAGGATGCTTATTACGTTGCCAAACGGCAAAACACAACGGTCATTGCGATGGCCTGTGTGAAGCCTCCTTATGCAAGCTGCTTCTGCACGTCTGTGGATGGAGAACCTGTCGGATCTGAAGGAGCGGACATTCTGCTGACGGATATCGGCGGCGACTATCTGGCGGAGTTTATAACTTCCAAGGGAGAAAAACTGGCCCAGTATTTCGGCGACGCCAAAGCCGACGCGGCGGCTGACGCCAAGAAGGCGGAAATCGCCGCCAAGGCCAAAGAGGCGATCCAATCCAGGATTCCCGCGCATGAAGTCAAACCGATTCTGGACGTCAATTTTGACAATCCTTTCTGGAACACGATTCACGGCAAGTGCCTCGCCTGCGGCACCTGCACGTATATGTGCCCCACCTGTCACTGTTTCGACATCAGCGATGAAGTTAAAGGGGCTGACGGTATCCGTCTTCGTTCATGGGATTCCTGCATGTTTCCGCTCTTCACCAAGGAAACGTCGGGTCACAATCCCCGTCCTTCGCAGAAGGAAAGATGGCGTCAGCGTGCGATGCACAAGTTTAAATATTATGTGGACAATTTCAACGCGATTGCCTGCGTCGGTTGCGGCCGTTGCGTGATGTCTTGTCCCGTGAATATTGACATTCGTAAAGTTGTTGAAGATATTTCAAAATTATAATCAGGGAGTTCGTAATGCAAAACCCGTATATTCCTTATCCTGTGGTTGTGGATAAAATCATTACTGAAGTCGATACCAAAGACATCAAAACGTTTCGTTTCAAGTTTGTCAACCCGGAAGACGAGCAGAAATACGCCTATATCCCCGGTCAGTTCGGCGAACTCTCCATTTACGGCAAGGGCGAATCGCCCATCGGTATCGCTTCTTCTCCGACGCAAAAAGGCTATGTCGAATTCACCGTGCAGAAAGCCGGTGTCGTGACCTCGGCCCTCCACGAAATGGAAGAGGGCACCTTAATGGGCCTTCGCGGACCCTTGGGCAACTCCTGGCCGCTGGAATTTCTTGAAGGAAAAAACATCGTGATCGTCGGCGGCGGTTTCGCTTTCACCACGCTTCGGTCTCTGATCAATTACATGATTTACGGCGACAACCGGAAACGCTTCGGCAATATTACCGTTATTTACGGCGCGAGAAATCCCGGCCTGCTGCTGTATAAAGATGAATTGATTGAATGGCAAAAGCGGGACGATCTGAATATCAATGTGACCGTTGATAAAGGCGATGCGACCTGGAAGGGCAAGGAAGGTTTTGTTCCGGCCGTCTGCAAGGAAGTGGCTCCCAGCAAGGAAAACGCCGTGGCGGTCATCTGCGGACCTCCCGTGATGATCCGTTTCACGCTGCCGGTATTCTTTGAGCTGGGTTTTTCCAAGGAGAACATCATTACCTCTTTGGAAATGCGCATGAAGTGCGGCATCGGAAAATGCGGCCGCTGCAATGTCGGCAGTAAGTATGTCTGCAAGGACGGGCCGGTCTTTTCTCTGGCGGAATTGGATAAACTGACCCCCGAATATTAAAAGACCCCAATTCTCTTAAAAAAGTTTTTAAAGGGAGCCTGCGGGTTCCCTTTTTTTTGAGACGGCGAAGAAGTATCCGCAAAAGGGTTATGTCAAATATGTATTTGCTGTTTGGTTTTTTATATGCTAGCCAAGCCGTAAGCCATCAATGATGCGCCCATGAATGATTGATCAACGACGGGAGATGTTGGAATGTCACAAACGGTTACACCCTATCTGGAGATGTCCCAGGCGATTGTGGAGGCGGGCGGCGAGGCGCTGAAGAAATGTTATCAGTGCGGCACCTGTACCGGCACCTGTCCCTGGACGCCGATTACCCATTTTAATATCCGCAAACTTGTGCGTTACGGCCAGCTGGGCCTCGATGGTATTGAGGAATTTATGTGGGGATGTTCCACCTGCAAGTTCTGCGTGGACCGATGTCCGCGGGGCGTAGAACTTATT
>DNYQ01000027.1 GCA_003506745.1 Syntrophaceae bacterium | reverse complement strand
CCCCAGACTCCCGTCATCCGTACACACGGTGATATCGTAGCAAAGTTTTTGAATTCGATCGAACCCGACAAGCGCTTCGGCTGTTTGCGCACCCAGGTAAAATGTCATGGCGTCTTTGGCCAGGCCGTCTTTCCTGCAAAGGTATTGAGCCAGCCAGGACAACGGCGCTATGCCGATGCCTCCGGCAATGAAAACGATGTTCTTCTTTAACGGATCAAGGGTATAGCTTCCGCCCAGCGGCCCGGATATTTCGACCTGCGATCCTTTAATCAGTCCCGCCAGAATCTGCGTCCCCTTGCCTGCCACACGATAGAGCAGTTCAATGGCGCATTGCGATTTGCCCCGTGAAAATGAATAAATACTGATGGGACGCGACAGAAACGGGTCATGCAGGCCGGCGATGCGGATCATCACAAACTGCCCCGGCAGGGGTTCGGTAAAATGTGACGGGAGCGCCACCTTCATCAAAAAATAATCGCGCCGGATTTCTTCATTGCGGGATACTTCTCCGATATAAATATCTTTAGCCATGATTTCTTTCCTGTTGGATTTCCGCCCACATCACCAGAGCATCCTCATTCGTATCGGTATAGTACCGGGGGCGTTTCCCTTTTACTACAAAACCGCATTTGCGGTAAAGACTTATTGCCTGATGGTTTAATTCGCGGACTTCCAGGGTCTGCCGGGTCATCCCCACCTGCGCCCCGATATCATTCATTAATTTCATCATACTGCAGGCCAGACCCTGCCTGCGAAATTCATTTTTGACCGCCAGATTGTGCAAATGAACTTCATCAGCCACCAGCCAGAAAATAATATAGGCGGCAATCCATATTTTCCCGTCAATTTCAATTTTAATAACGAGACACTGGGCGTGAGCCGTCCGGAGTTCGTCAAGAAACATGCCTTCCGTCCAGGGCGTTGGAAATGATGCAGCCTCAATTGCCAGAATTTCCGGCAAATCCTCTTTTGTCATCAGATCAACGCTCGGCTGATGTTTTATATTTTCATTTTCAGAAGACATGAAAATATTCCATGGCCGCGGCAACGACTAAAAATATCGCACAAAAAACGGGGATCGCGCCGCGCAGCTTGATGGTATGGAGTGCGACGGCAATGCCCAGAAGCGGCAGAAAATAATACGTCATCGACAGCATAGCCCGGATCTCGGCCGGTATTTGGGGATATATCCAGATCAGCGCGGGAACGAAAATGAGTTGCAAAATGAAAAGCAGGACCACGTAAAAAATAAATACCCTGGCCAGCCCCAGATAGGTTTTTCTTTCAATGGCGCGAAGATCAAGCGCTTTGGCCGCTTCGAGGGCCTGATCGGAAAGGCGGTTGTTGGACTCCGTTATTTTAACGTCTATTTTTTTCGCCAGAATGCCGAAGGGAATCGCCAGCAGAATGGAGAGGGCCGTCAGTTCTTTGGTCACGACGCCCAGAGACTGACCGGCCAGTATCGCCAGCGATGCCGCCAGCGCCGCGGCGATGGAATCATTGGGCGGGATATAAATGCCGATGGGACTGCGGTCCATCCAGAACAGTTCGAGCATCGCTCCAATGATTAATCCCGCATAAGGATTGCCCAGGATGATGCCGATAACCGGGGCAATGACAATCGGCCGGGAAATCATCGCCTGAACGAATATGCGATCCAGACAAAGCAAACCGCCCAAAAGAGAGATGATGATGATTTTTATAAACAATATCGTAAGGGCCTCGCTATTGTTTTACCTCACAGAACTCCTTCAGGGCGTCTTGAATATTGACGGCTTTTTCTCTGGGAACCCGCCTCAATTCGACCGCGACGCCTTTTTCCTCCAGCAGATTTAAAATATCCGAAATTTCAGGTTCACATAAAAATACGGACGGAGCGCAGCAGACTTTATAGTCTTCATGGTAGATATTGCCGATGTTGAGTTTTTCAAAATGAAAGCCTTCCTGATAAGCTTTCAGGGCGTCGCCAACATTGCTGAATAAGACAATCGTCTTTTTCCCGCCGCCCCGGGCATAGGTATAACTGGCGGCAAAATCCTCCACGGAACAGATGTTGAGTTCGATTTCACTGGGAACGGCCATCCGGATAACGGTCTCACAGAAAAAATCACTGGCGGAATTATCATCAACGACCATGATGCACTTCGCGTTGATGAACGGCACCCAGGCTTCCAGGATCTGGCCGTGAACCAGCCGGTTGTCCACCCGCACCAGAGCAATGTCGTAAGAATCCGCCAATTGATCACCCGATTGCTTTTTTGCTTAATATCTCACTGGCCAGGGAAATATTCTTTTTCCCGTAATCTTTAATAAAACAGGCAAACTCGTTGAGTGTGGTTTCTTCTTTGACGTCGGACAGCTTGAGCAGCATGGGCAGATTAACCCCGGTCACCACTTCCACCTTCCCCTCCTTCATGAAAGACAGGGAAATATTCGAAGGTGTGCCGCCGAAAAGATCGGTCAGAATCAAAACGCCTTTGCCTTTGTCCAGTTTTTTGATGGCGCTTTGGATTTCTTTTTTTAAATCTTCCACGCCTTTGGTCTGTTCCACGCAAACGTGCATGACATCTTTTAATTTGCCTTTGATCGATTCCGCCGCATGAATCAACTCATTTCCCAGATTCCCGTGGGTTGTTATCAGCACACCAATCATTGTTGTCCCCCCCTTGAAAAAGCGCAGGAAAATTGCAGTGGGCGGGATGTGTAATCCACGCGCCTGCAATGATCCTCAAAAACAAGAAGGTAGGCTAATGGATTGCTGAATAATTGTCAAGATTTATCGAGNNATGGGTAAAGCGACGCCATGATTCGGGTATAACGCTTGCGCTGTTCATCGTACTTTTGCCTGAGTCCCCGCATGGAGCCTGATTTGTAATCCATAATGGTGATAAGATCATCGGATACGATCATCCTGTCCACGATGCCAATATTATTTTTGTCCGAGATCTGCTGCTCGATATAGAGCTTGCCCGGTCTGAACATGACGGCCGCGACATCGCCTCTTTGCACAAATTGCATCACCGCATCATATTCTTCATCGCCAAGCTCTCCGGCAGGGGGCAGTTCATCCGGATCGACAACCTTTGCCAGCCAGCGGTGAAGCCTTTCCCCGCGCATGATACCCGTCCTGATGGAGGCGGATAAGAGCGTCGGGTCAATCTCGCCGTACCGATCCGGTTCGCCATCCTGTCTTTCCGGCACATTCAACAATCTGACGCCGGCAACTTCTTTTGCCGGACCCGGGGAGCGGCCAATCTCTTTTTTAACGCCGTCCGGCGCAAACCTCGCGAATGTATTTTGCACCGCCTGATGCACCGGCTTGTATTGGCCGTCTTTTTTTGTGGGCAGAAAAACGGCAAGCGTCCGGATGGCCCGCGTCGCGGCGACATAGAATACATTGGACCTCTCCCGCCGCAGCCGCCTTAAATTTTCTTCACGATGTTTAACAATTTCCCCGGCAATGGCCGATTCGCCGGCGTTTAAAAACTCAACTTCTCCGCTGTTTAATTGCACATGACATTTCAGAGTCGGCAAATAGACGGCCGGCTCTTTTTCCTCCTCATTCCAGAAAACAAAAACATGCTGGAACTGGAGCCCTTTTGTACCGTGGATGGTATCAACCTTGATATAGTCTCTGTTCTCGGCCTCCGGCGCCCTTACGCCAAACCGGATATTAAACATCCGCGCCAGAAAATCATCTGCGTCGGCCCCGCCTTCACGGAAGAAGGCCTGTGCCTCATCCTGCCAAATATCCAGAATGGTCGCGGACAGTTTCCCGCGCAAACGCTCAATGGCGCAGCTTACCGCCATAAGTCCGAAAGGCCTGGGAAATTTTTCGGCGAATTCGGACCGGACATCCCCGATATTTCCAAACACCTCATGCCATAAAGCTGACTTTGCCGCTGTTTCTGCAAAAGGAGCATCCTCTTCTTTGGAAAGGACCCCCGCGATGAACAGCATGACCGCAACGCCTTCTTTTGTAGAAAGAAGCTGTCTGCCCTTCACCGCCGACACCCGGATGCCGTTTTTTAAAAGCTCCGCTTCTATCTTCTGAACGTGATTGTTGGTCAAAGCGAGAACGGCCATATCGCCCCATGGACAACCGGCCTCCGCCTTCTTTTTCTTCAAAAACTCAACGATTGCGGAATAAAAAGGGGCTTCCGAAGGGCCGTCTTTTTCCAGCCTGACGAGACTCACCTCCGTCACACCGTCAAACCCGGCAGCTTGGTTCGGCGGTTTCTGCGTTTCGGTTCTCTCCTTGCCGTCAAAGAGATTTTCGACCAGTTGATTGAAAAAGGAAATCAAAAGCGGGGTGCTCCGATAATTGTATTCGAGCGAGCTTTCCGTGATCACACCGTTTCGGATGTAGCCTCCAATAGCCTCTTCGAGGGCCTCGCGGTTTGCGCCGCGCCATCCATAGATCATCTGTTTCCAATCGCCCACGGCAAAAAACGATCTTTCGCCCCGCTCGCCGTGGCCGGACAAAATCTCGTCCATGAGCGGAAGCAGGATGGCAATATCGCCCGTCGACGTGTCCTGAAATTCGTCAATCAGAAGATGCTCCGTCCGATCCAATCCCAGAGAAAAATAATGGCTCATGAGCTTCGGGCGTTCACTGGCTGCGCCGTCCAGGGCCAGGAGGCCCCTCCTGACGTCGGAGAAAAAAATCACCCCTTTTTCCTTCTTAACGGCAGCCGCCGCATGAAGATATATCCCGCAAAGAGAGGCAACGGCCAGTTCACGGAGAAGGGCCTTGTTGATCAACAGCTTTTCGGCCGTCTTTCTGTATTCCCTGAATATCCTGTTCAGGTCCGAGTACGGGCGCTTGTCCCACGCGATCTTTCCGCCAAGGCTGGCGTAATTTTCCAGATCGGCATGAGAAGCAACTTTTCTGGAGATAAAACTTTCATCATCCGCCATGGCATGGATAACCAGCCTGTTCACATTAGGCGTCATCTGCCCGGACAAGGCTTTTGCCTTTTCACCGATCGACGCAAGCGTATTGCGCAACACGCCGTTCTCTCTCATGAGATCATCCAGATCTTCAAGCCTCTCCATATCCATCAGACAGCGATCGACCGTTTGTTCCTCTGCAAGTGGATTCCAGAGCGCATCC
Source organism: Syntrophaceae bacterium (assembly GCA_003506745.1). Lineage (GTDB taxonomy): Bacteria > Desulfobacterota > Syntrophia > Syntrophales > Smithellaceae > UBA8904. The sequence goes on along the minus strand of DNYQ01000027.1, from coordinate 2,899 downwards.
ATGTCTGTTTTCAGTATTCTGGCGGCAATGATCAGCTTGTTTCCCATGCCGCCCTGCATGACTTGGTCGCGAAAAAGCCTTTCGATCTGCCCGGACAATTCTATCTGGGCTTTCTCGTCGGCCATCTTCGGCGCATAACCGGATGCGGAAAAAAGTCTGTAGAAGAATGAATCAATCGTCGCGTATCCGACGCGGCCTGCTTCCATAATCAGACCGAGCCTGTCCAGGAGGAGCATCCCTTGTTTTGACGCGATCTTTTCCATGATGCGCAAGCGCATCTCAGCCGTGGCGGCACGCGTAAATGTCAGCGCCGAGATGAATTTCCCCCGGGCGGATATCCGGTTAAACACCTCGTCGGTAAGCCTTGTGGTTTTCCCCGAACCGGCCGACGCTTTCAGAAGAGTGCTTTGCATCAGTTATTCCCCCGTGAAGCCTTATAATAGCCCTCCCGGCCGCACAATGCCTGAAACAGGCAATATTCGCACTCCGCGGAGTCATATTCCGGCGCAAGCTCACTTCCCCCGATGATGGCGTCAAGGCGATCCTTAATGGCGGACATCAGCTCCTCCGCGGCGGCGCCTGCCTCCTCCGGAAGCGCCATAACCCGGTCTTGAGAGGTTTCCTTCAGAAAATAAAAAAGGGCGCCGTCGACGCCTTGAATAAAATGCCGATAGATCATCAGCTGCGCCGCGGGGTGCAGAATGCCTTTGTCTTTGAAACGCTCCAGCACGGTTGTTCTTGCAGACATATGAAATCTGCTTTTCTTTTTTGCATATTTGAAATCGATCACCTCGGTTCGCCCCGATATCCTGGCCACCCGGTCCGACCGTCCGGTTATTTTATAGCACCCGGCAATCCTGCCGCTGAAGGTCTCCTCGCAGGATACGGCATTGTCGGCAAAGAGGATTTGCCGGCCCGACGCCCGTTCGTCTTCGTCTATTTCCTGAAGCAAAATTTTTGCGTTCAGCCTGTGGATATTGATCCCCTCTCTGTCTCTTAATGCTGCGTTTTCATCATTTTCCCAGAGCTCATCAAAAAGCCCCTCCCAGTTATTCAGGCGGTCCTTCCGGCCGGTTGAGAACTTTTGAAGGAATTCATGAATGAAAGTTCCCATCTGCATGTTTATTTTTTCATCATCCTCCATAAACGACGGAGGCTCCATCCTGAGGATGTATTGATGGTAAAACAAAAACGGACACGCCAGAATCTTCAAAAGGCTTGAAAAAGAATAGGTAAAGTCTTTAAGCCGGTTTCTCAGATGATCATCAATGGGTATCGCGGGTTTTATGCTGCTTTGCTTTTCCGGCAGCGTCTCTTGAAATGCCGTCGCCGTAATCGGCTTCCCAAATTCCTGCGAAAGAAGGCTCATGTAGTAGCTGGGCGTTCTTTCCCTGATGGTGTCGTCCACCGCCGCTATTTTAATTTTGCCGCCCAGCGCCAGGATCTGCCGGAAAAGAAGATCCTCGTATTCAAAGACGCTTTTCCGCATCTGCGGAACATGCACCGGATTGATGAAAGGCCCTTCAAAGGGCTGCGTCGGCAGAATGCCGCTGTCGAGCGGAAGGATCAGCCCCCGGCTGAATCTTTCACCCGAAATATGGCCGAAACCGACAACCTGAACCGGCGCCGACCGGTTTCCCGTAACGCGAAATTTTTTTTCTTCGAGCAGCATTTTCGCGGCATCCGGCAGATGACCTCCCAGCCTTTCTTTCCAATCGTCGAGCAGTGTGGAAAAAGATACGGCCGTCTCAAGGGCCTCACACTCCTCGCGGACATAATGTTCTCTGTTTTTGGACAATTCCACGGCGCAGGATACGGCATATTGCTGAAAATCGGGCATCCGGCCCGATTTTTCAGCCGCTTCTAACGCGGCTAAAAGTCTTCTTCCCGCCGCCGTTGTGGAAAACGGCAGCCAGACCGCCAGATTGACGGCATCGGCAAACCGGCGAAGCGATCGATTCCAGAGCATCGGTGTCAGCGATTCATCCAGCAGATAGATCATGAGCTGTTCGCTTCCCGACCGTTCTTTGAGGAAATGAGAAACCTCCAGCGTGACCAGATCAACAACGGCGTGAAGCCCGGTAAGTTTGATCAGTTCAAGGCCTGCTCCTCCCGATGGCTCGACTTCCCCGCCAAATGACAAAACAAGATTTTTTGCCGAATCAAACGGCAGGAACTCCGGTCCGGACAGATCGAGGCCGCAAAGCGGTTTATCAATGAACAATCTTTCTTTGCTGATCTTTCTGTAAAACCGCTGGGTCACCGGCGTGATCCCGGGAAGTCCGATAAATATTTCCTTTTCGCCGGGGCTGATCTCATCGAGCCGCGCCGCTTCAAGTTCCGGCATGAAGAGATGTCTTCCGGAAAGCCATCTTCGGAAAGCCTGCGCCGTATCCAGATATTCCTCAAGTCTGCCCCATTCATCCTCGGTGAAGCGCTCAGATCCCGCAATCGTATCTCTTCCGATGCCGTACTCCGACAGCCGGGCAATAAGGGGCAGCAGACCCGCGGCGCGCCGCGATGGATGCGTTTCATCAGGGAATCGTTCGGCGATGAACTGAACAAAATAAAACAACCGCTCATCAGCCGTCACGGACTTAAGATTCAGCTTTTGACTGATCTTATGCGTGATATAGGAATGGAACCCTTCGACTCTGGGAAGAATGCCGCCCAGTTCGCTGTGGATAAGATGCTGCACAGGGTCCGAAGCCCTGTCGGCGGCGCAAACGATGGTCCAGCCGGAAAGATCGGGATGGTCATCGCGCAGAAGCCCGATTAAATTTTCCGAATATGGCGACATGCTGACTCCCCCCGACTCTTGATGTTACCCAGCTATTACCATTCCAATCTTTGCTTTTCAAGGAAGACTATGAATAAGCGGATAAATCTTGTCAAGGCC
>DNYQ01000230.1:1529-5381 GCA_003506745.1 Syntrophaceae bacterium | reverse complement strand
TTGTCTTTCCAGTTGCCGATTTTAATTTTCTTTTTGGCCAAACTTGGCATCGTCAATGATAAAATCCTCACGAAAAACAGAAAGTATGCCATTTTATTAATGTTTATTGCCGCCGCAATCCTCACGCCTTCGCCGGACGCTCTCAGTCAGGTATTGATGGCGATCCCCTTGTTGTTTCTTTATGAAATCAGTATATTTGTGGCAAAGTTTGCCGCCCGGAAAAAAGCGGCGACCGGGGACCATGACGATTCGGAAGCCACGTAGGTATTTCAGCAATGTCTAAACGCAAAGAAAATCAACCGGCACGGAAGGACCGACGATCCGCAATGCGTAAAGTTTTATGGGTGATGTTGATTTTAATCATCCTGACGACCGTGGGCGGAGCCACTACCTATCAGGTCATGACGATGGATTTGCCGGGAATCGACGCACTCAAGGATTACCGGCCCAGCATTGCCTCCCGCGTGCTGGATGAAAATGACGACCTGATCGACGAGTTCTTCCTGGAAGACAGAAAGATGATCAAGATTGCCGAGGTTCCAAAGCTCGTGCAATATGCCTTTGTCGCAGCGGAGGATTCCCGCTTTTATCAGCATCGGGGGTTCGATCTGCTCAGTATTTTCCGCGCCGTGTTCAAAAATGTGGAAGCCGGCAAAATCGTGCAGGGCGGCAGCACCATCACCCAGCAAGTCGCCAAGCTGATGTATCTGACCCCGGAAAAAAAATACGTCAGAAAATTGAAGGAGGCCATTCTTTCTTATCGCATTGACAAATATCTGACCAAAGATGAAATCCTGAATTTATATCTGAATCAAATTTATCTGGGCCACGGCACTTACGGCATCGAATCGGCGTCGATCGGCTACTTCGGCAAAAGCGCCAGGTACCTGACGCTGCCGGAAGCCGCGCTTCTGGCCGGCCTGCCGAAAGCCCCCACCACCTACTCTCCGTTTCTGAATTTCAACCGCGCCAAACAGAGGCAGATTTATGTTTTGACGCGCATGATGGAAGAAGGCTTCATCAGCCCGGAACAGATGAAAACGGCCGCCGCCAGCCCACTGAACCTTCGGCCCATGAAGCCGAAGGACAAAGTCGCCGCGTATTTTGTCGAACATGTTCGCCGTTATGTGCAGGAGAAATACGGCGCGGACGTCCTTTACAAGGAAGGTCTGACCATTTATACGACCCTGAATCTGCCCGCGCAAAAAGAAGCCCGCGACGCCCTTTTGAAGGGGCTTTCGGAGATGGAAGCCCGGAACCAATACGCCAAAGGCCTGGTGCAGGGCGCGCTTTACTGCATGGATGTTAAAACCGGCGGGATTCGCGCCCTGGTCGGAGGACGAGACTTCACCAAAAGCGAGTTTAACCGGGCGATCCAGTCGCGCCGTCAACCGGGTTCCGCGTTCAAACCCATCATCTATACCGCGGCCTTTGACAAGGGCATGAATCCCTCCACGCGGTTTGTGGACTCTCCGGTTATTTATGAAGATCCGTCGCAGCCGGATGGATTGTGGACGCCGAAAAACTTTGATGAAAAATTTCTGGGACCAATCACCATGAGAACGGCCCTGGTGCAGTCCCGCAATGTCGTAACCGTTAAGATCCTGCAGGAAATCGGCATCGATTACGCCACATCCTACGCCGCCAACATGGGAATCGAATCGCCGCTGTCGAGAAATCTTTCCCTGGCGCTGGGTTCGGCGGGGGTTACCCTGCAGGAAATGGTCCGGGCCTATGGCGTTCTGGCCAACGGCGGCAAAAAAGTCACACCTTACTTTATCCGCAAAATTGTCGACCGCACCGGCAATGTTTTTGAAGAAACCAAAATTCAGGCGGAGCAGGTCATTGACCCGCGCATCGCCTTTATGACGACCTATGTCATGCAGGACGTCGTGGAAAGCGGCACGGGTCGAAGAGTGAAAAGCATCGGCCGGCCGGTTGCCGGCAAGACGGGAACCACCAACGATGTCCGTGACGCCTGGTTTATCGGCTTCACCCCGTCTCTGATTACCGGCGTCTGGATGGGATTTGATCAGGAAAAATCTCTGGGAAGACAGGAAGTGGGCGGCCGCGCCGCGGCGCCGGTCTGGCTTTATTTTATGGAAAAAGCATTGCAGGGCAAACCCGTGGAGGGCTTCCCTGTTCCGCCGGGCATCATTTTTATCAGGGTCGATCACAAAACCGGCCTGCCGACGCAAANNCAAATTAAATGGGAAGTCATTATGTTTCTTAAAGATTTAGACAGCGGTAGAATCCGGACACAAGCCATTGTAAGATTGCTCGTCGTAGTAGTCGTACTTATGGGGTCTGCCGCTGGGTATCTTTAAGAAATAAAGATACAGGCCGCGGGCCCCGAGAAGCCCGCGGCTTTGTTTTATGGACGCAAAGCCGCTTTTTCATCAAGAAACTGGCGGCTTTTTTAGTTTTAAAGGTCTTGCAATACGGAAGATAAACAAGGGACAAAGGAGTGATCTTTATGAAGTTGAAAGGAACGGAAATTCTGCTGAAAGTGTTGGAAGAAGAAAAAGTTGACATTATCTTCGGCTATCCGGGCGGGGCAGTTCTGGATATTTATGATCAGCTTTATAAAAGCGATCTCAGGCATATTTTGGTTCGTCATGAACAGGGTGCGGTGCATGCCGCCGACGGTTACGCACGGGCAACCGGTAAAGTAGGCGTCGCGCTGGTCACCTCCGGCCCCGGCGCCACCAATGCAGTGACCGGTGTCGCCACGGCCAATATGGACTCTATCCCCCTGGTGGTTTTTACCGGCCAGGTGCCGACGGGCCTCATCGGCAAAGACGCGTTTCAGGAGTGCGATATTACCGGCATTACCCGTCCCTGCACCAAACACAATTTCCTGGTGCGCAATATTGAAGATCTGGCTTCGACGATTAAAGAAGCGTTTCATATCGCCCGCTCCGGCAGGCCGGGGCCGGTGCTGGTGGATCTGCCCAAAAATGTGATGGCCGCTCAAACCGATTATGATCCGGCCAACGTCAAAATTCGCAACCATGAAGCGGTGTACAAGCCGGCGCCGAAGAAAATGGCCAACGTGTGGACGATGCTTCAGGCCGCCAAAAAACCTCTGATCATGACCGGCGGCGGCGTCATCCTGGGAAAAGCGGCGGGTGAGTTGACCGAAATGGCTAAAAAATACAGAATTCCCGTGACCGGAACGCTCATGGGCCTGGGGTCGTTTCCGGGCAGCGATCCGCTGTGGCTGGGCATGCTGGGCATGCACGGCACGTATTACGCGAACATGGCGGTCAGCCACTGCGATCTGCTCATTGCTGTGGGCGTGCGGTTTGACGACCGCGTGACCGGTTCGATTGAGACCTTTGCCCCGGAGGCAAAGATTGTCCATATCGACATTGATCCCTCGTCCATTAATAAAAATGTTACCGTGGATCTGCCGATTGTCGGCGACACCAAATCCACCCTCAAAGACCTTCTGCAGTTCCTCGACGAACATCATTATGAGGCCGACGACGCTTCGCGCAAGGTGTGGCTTGGCGAAATTGCCGAGTGGCGCAAAAAAGTGCCGCTGACCTATTGCCAGAACGGCGAGGTCATCAAACCGCAATACGTGATTGAAACCCTTTATAAGCTTACGGAGGGAGACGCGCTGATTACGACGGAAGTCGGCCAGAATCAAATGTGGACGGCCCAGTTTTTCCATTTTAACCGCCCCAATTCGTTTATTTCATCCGGAGGCCTGGGCACGATGGGTTTCGGACTCCCTGCCGCCATCGGCGTCAAGTGCGCTTTTCCCGGCAGGCAGGTGGTGGACATCGCGGGCGACGGCAGCATCCAGATGAACATTCAGGAACTGGCCACGGCCGCCCAGTA
>DNYQ01000230.1:0-1506 GCA_003506745.1 Syntrophaceae bacterium | reverse complement strand
CCGGTGCTGATGGATTTTCGCGTGTCGCGTGAGGAATGCGTCTATCCCATGGTGCATCCGGGTGAATCCATCAGCCAGATGACGCTGGGCTCGAGAGAAATGATCAACTGACGGCTTTGTCAAATAATAAATGATTGTGAGGTTTAAACAAATGGAGAAAAAAGACCATATTATTTCCATTCTGGTGCACAATAAACCCGATGTGCTGGCCAGAATTGCCGGAACGCTGGGCGGGAAAGGCTATAACATTGACAGCCTTTGCGTGAACACCACCACGCAAAACGACATATCCAAAATCGTGATGACCACCGCAGGCGCCCAGGCGACCATCAACCGGATTATCAACGAACTGCAAAAACTGGTTGACGTCATTTCCGTCGATGATCTGACTAATGTCGAGTCCGTCCACCGCGAGATGGTAATGGTCCGGTTGAATCTGAAGCCGGAGAATACGGAAACGGTCAAAAAGGCCGTGGACATGAATAAATGGAAAATAATCGTGTCGGGCGACGCGTATCTCATTATCGAAATTACCGGAGACAAAACGCAAATCGATTTTGCTCTGGCGCGACTAGAGCCGCTCGGCATTATCGATATCACGCGGACAGGGCTGATCGCCTTGAAACTGGAAGATTAAAATCAGCAATACTAACTGAAAATAACATTAGGAACAGGGGGTTTTATGGCGAAGATTAATTTTGGCGGTACAATGGAAGATGTGGTGACCTCGGAAGAGTTTACCGTAAAAAAAGCGCAGGACATCCTTAAAAAAGAAGTGATTGCCGTTCTGGGCTACGGGGTTCAGGGTCCCGCGCAGGCCTTCAACATGAAAGACAACGGCGTCAACGTCATTATCGGGCAGTCTCCGGAGGACAAACCTTACTGGGAAAAAGCCATTGCCGACGGCTGGGTGCCCGGCCAGACGCTGTTCCCGATTGAAGAAGCGGTGGAGAAAGCCACCATCATTCAATATCTGGTTTCCGACGCGGCGCAGATGCTCCTGTGGCCAAAAGTCAAACCGCACCTGAAAAAAGGCGACGCGCTTTACTTCTCGCACGGCTTTTCCATCGTTTACAAAGAACAGACGGGCGTGATTCCGCCGGACTTTGTCGATGTGATCATGGTTGCGCCCAAGGGTTCCGGTACCAGTGTCCGCCGCAATTTTGTTGACGGCAGCGGCATCAACTCCAGTTTCGCCGTTCATCAGGATGCGACCGGCCGCGCCATGGAACGAACGCTGGCTCTGGGCATCGCCATCGGATCGGGCTTCCTTTTCCCGACCACCTTCCAGATGGAAGTCTATAGCGATCTCACCGGCGAACGCGGCGTGCTGATGGGCGCGCTCGCGGGCATGATGGAAGCGCAATACGCGGAACTCAGGCGTCACGGCCATACGCCCAGTGAAGCCTTCAACGAAACCGTGGAAGAGCTCACGCAGAGCCTGATCCGTCTGGTCGGCGAAAACGGCATGGACTGGATGTACGCCAATTGCTCGGCCACCGCACA
>DNYQ01000032.1 GCA_003506745.1 Syntrophaceae bacterium | reverse complement strand
TAAAACGGAGGGTCTGATCGGCGACAAGTATCTGAGCATCGACCCGGGGGGCGGCGGGGATCTCTTAAAACCCAACGGGGTCATCACGGACACGCAGGCCGCAGTGGATATTGAAGCGCTGATCAGCAAATACGCTTTCGGCGAAGTGAAAAAGGATACGGATAAAAAATAAATAAGCAATGGAAACTCCCCTCATGAAAAAACGTTTCATATTAATCGGTCTGTTGATGATTTTTCTGTTTTCCGCTCCGGTTTACGCCGGAGCGCCGACGGTTGCTGTTGAAAATACCGTCAACCGGGTCATTGACGTGCTCAAGGATCCCAAACTGAAGGGCCCCAACGCCAAGGAAGCCAAGACGGAAAAGCTTCGCGTGATCTACAAAGACATGTTTGATGAAATGGAATTTTCCAGGCGGACGCTGTCGCGCAACTGGAACAAGTTTACCCCCGCGCAGCGGAAGGAATTTGTCGATCTCTTTGAACGGATTCTGGAGAAGGCTTATCTGGATAAGATTCTGGATTATTCCAATGAAAAATTTGTTTTCTATAAAGAGGACATGACCCGGGAGAACCAGGCGGAGGTGCAGTCTAAGGTGATCACCCAATCCAAAGAAGTCCCCATTTTCTATCGAATGATTTTCAAAAACGGCCAGTGGAAAGTTTATGATGTGGTCGTGGAAAATGTGAGCTTGGTTCAGAACTACCGCACTCAGTTCAATGAGATCCTGGCCGGCGGCACGCCGGAACAATTGCTGGAGACGCTGCGCAAGAAAGTCAAAGCTCACTAAGAAAGAACAGATGAACACGCGGCCATGAAATATTTCATATTCTTCATTATAGTCCTCCTGATGTTGTTTTCGGGGAGTGCGTTCGGTCCCTGTCTGGCGGCTGAGCAAACGCAGAGGGAGGCTTTGTCATCCCAACCGGATTTGCCTTCCCCGGCAGGCGATGCCCAGGCGCAATCGTTGGGAAAGTCGGATGATGCTTTTAATGAAGAATATCAAGATGATGAGAATCAGGACGACGAACCGTTCAAGGAAGAAAGGGTGACGATTGACGATCCTCTGGAACCCTTTAACCGGACCATGCACCAGTTTAACGATAAACTGTATTTTTGGCTGCTCAAACCGGCTGCCCGGGGCTACAAAGTGGTTGTTCCGGAGCCCGCGAGAATCAGTGTGAAAAATTTCTATGCCCATCTGCTGTTTCCCATCCGTTTCGTCAATTGTTTATTGCAGGCCGATTTTACGGGCGCGGGCAGTGAAGTCGGCCGTTTTACCATCAACACCATTTGGGGGATTGGAGGGTTGCTTGATCCTTCATCGAACAAGGACATTGATTTGCAAAAACAGGACACGGATTTCGGGCAAACCCTGGGTGTTTACGGAGTCGGTCATGGTTTTTACATTGTCTGGCCCTTCCTGGGCCCTTCCAGCCCCCGGGACAGCGTCGATATAGCCGGTGAATATCTTATGGATCCGCTCTCCTATTTCACCCCCTGGTACACCAGCCTGGGTGAAAAACCCCTCAAAATGATTAACAACACCTCCCTGAGAATCGGAGATTATGAAGCGCTTCTCGAGGCCGCCATCGATCCTTATGTGGCCATCCGTGACGGCTATATTCAGTATCGGATGAAAGAGGTAAAAGCACGCAAAGCCAGATCCCTGCTTTTTCATGACGGGGATAGCGCCAGACCCGCGGCGGATGAACCGCCAAAAAATTAGGACAACAGGAGAGAATGCTTACGAAAAAATTAATTCCGGCCATCACGGCAGTTTTGATCGTGTTGTTCATCAGTTCCGCCGCCCTGGCCGGCGGGATGTTCGGCCCGCCGCAAACCGTTTCCCGCAAAACCGGGGGCGTCAATACCGCCATCGGTTACCGGTATGCAGAAGATACGTTTAAGAACGATCGGGATTATGTCGTAAGGCAGAATCAAATTTATTCTCAGGCGGCCTACGGCGCTTCGGAGCGATGGGAAATTTACGGGCGCATCGGCATATCCGATTTAAAGATATTTGACGCTTTCAGATCCACCCATGTTTTAACAACGACGTCCAAGGATCATTTTGAAGAGAACTGGAAGTTTTTCGGGACACTGGGCGCCAAGGGGTTTTATCCGATCAACCCTATATTCGGCGTCGGCGCCTTTATTCAGGGCAGTTACAATTTCAGTAATTTTACGGATGATATTGCCGGACGAAGCAGCGGCACGCCTTTTCTTGCCGATTTGAAAATTAAAAATCTCTGGGATGTCAATTTCGGCATCGGTTTTCAGGCCACCGTTCCATACGGCGTGAAACTCTATGCCGGACCTTATATTTATTATGCCCAAGCGGACGCTTATTTTTCCGGCGCTGTTTTGGGGATTTCATCCGGGACCGAAAAAGTCTCATGGAAAAACAAATCCGTCGCCGGAGGATTTCTCGGCGCCGACGTCCCGCTTTTTAAAGGATTCCGTTTGAACATTGAGGGGCAATATTCAGACCGGTTTTCTATCGGATCGGCTATAACCTACACCTATTAGGAGATCAGAATGCAGCCTGCAAAAAAAGCAGGACGGCAACCCGGATTGAAAATCGGCGTCTTATACGGCGGACGTTCCGGGGAACATGACGTATCGCTTTGCTCGGCGGCATCCGTTGTCGCGGCGCTGGATCAATCCAAATATGAGATCGTCGCCATCGGCATCGACCGCGACGGACGCTGGTACGTTCAGGACCGTCCGGAAATTGTCGCGGACAGGAATTTCGGTAAAATTCTGTCTCTGAAAAAACGGGGACTGTGGCTGGTCAATCATTTCGAAGACCAGAACAAACTGCATCTTTACAACCTGAAATCAAAAGGCGAGAAAGTGGTTGTTGATGTGGTTTTTCCCGTCCTGCACGGCACCTACGGCGAGGACGGCACCCTGCAGGGGCTTCTGGAACTGGCGATGGTGCCTTACGTGGGCGTGGACGTGGCCGGTTCCGCCGTCGGCATGGATAAGGACATCGCCAAACGGCTGCTCAAGGAAGCGGGGATTCCCGTCGTGCCCTGGATCACGCTGGGCAGGCAAGACTGGCAAAAGCAGCCGAAAAAAATTCTGCAAAGAGCCCAAAAGGAGCTGGGCCTGCCTGTCTTTGTCAAACCGTTATGCACCGGTTCTTCCGTGGGAATCAAAAAGGTGAAGGTCAAAGAAGACCTGGCCGATGCCGTTGATTATGCTTTTGGGTTCGATACGAGGATTATGATTGAAACCGGGATAGACTGCCGCGAAATCGAATGCGCCGTGCTGGGCAATGACGAGCCGCAGGCTTCCGTGCTGGGGGAAATTCTGCCCACGCATGAATTTTACTCCTATGAAGCCAAGTATCTTGATCCCCATGGCGCGAGGATGAACATCCCCGCGAAAATTCCCGCCAAGCTTTCCCTGGCCATCCGGCAATGCGCCGTTGCCGGATTCAAAGCGCTGAACTGCAACGCCATGGCGCGCGTGGATTTCTTTCTGGATAAAAAAACGAAGGCCTTTTACTTAAACGAAATTAACACGCTGCCCGGTTTTACCAGCATCAGCATGTATCCCAAGCTCTGGGAGGCGACCGGCACCCCCTACGGCAAGCTGCTTGATCAGTTGGTTAATCTGGCGCTGGCGCGCCATCGGGAGAAAGCGTCCATCCGGACGGATGGACGAGAATTCAACCCCGTTGCATTGTAATGGATCTGTTTTAGCCTGCATCCGGAGCAACAGATCCGGGTGATAAAAGGTTGATGCTTGACAGACAAGCTGCTTCTTCATATAGTTTCACCTAAAAAAATAAAAGGTTGTGCTTATGAGTGAATTTTCGGCGGCCGTTTCCAACACAACAAAAATTCGCCTGCTGGCGCTGATGATGGCC
>DNYQ01000094.1:3697-4395 GCA_003506745.1 Syntrophaceae bacterium | reverse complement strand
CACCCCGATGGCCGCGTCAAGGGCCGGCTTGTTGAGCCCGAGGGCCATCAGCAGATCGGTAAGCCCCAAGGATTTGATCGTCTCATAGACAACATGCTCCGCGCCGACGGATCGGGAACGTTCGTTATCGATAGTGTCGATATCCACCCGGTGGTAATCGGGATCAAAAGCTTTTTCCTTCCTTCCTCCCGGTTCCCCTTGATAGTTAATGACCTTACGGGCATACCGGACAGCAAGTGTTTCGATATCCTCCGGGTAGGCAAACAGAGCATCCTGGCCGGTGACGATCTCTTCGATCCGATTGGCCAGATCCTTCCATCGTTCTTCCGGCAGGGAGAAATCTGCCCCCAGGTTGAAGAGCATCCGCTGCCTGGGGCCCCGATCCGTGCGGACGGATTCGATGAGCTTGAAGGTGTGGTATTCCTTTTTATTCTTTTTATCGGTATGGGTGGTTTTTCTGATGAACATGCCGTGTGGTTAACATGGAAAACGTTTCCTGTCAATACCAGCCATGTAGATTTTGGCACTACAAACAACCTTCAAACAACCTTCAAACAACCATATGCTCGTATCCTATTGATATTATATGATATGCATTTTTGTAAAACCCCAAAATTACCAAAAATTAGGGCAAAAACCATGAACTTGGGTTAATCCGGCACGGGGATCAGCGCACCTTTCTGCGTTTCCAGGTCCAG
>DNYQ01000094.1:0-3635 GCA_003506745.1 Syntrophaceae bacterium | reverse complement strand
CCTGACGTTCGGCGACCTGAATCTGCATGTCGTAACTTCTCAAACCGGTTCTGTCGTTCAGGGCCGTCTGACGCAAATTTTCGAAGGAGCCTTCCTCGGCATATTTTATCTTTTCGGAATTTTTTACGGCCTCACGATACAAGTTCTGCAGCGTATAGTCCTGCGCCAGCCCAACCGGAACAAATGTCAAGGCTACTGCACAAAGCAGCAGACTTGCCCACACTATCTCCATTCTGAAGAGTCCTTTCCGTAACACCATTTATTGATGGACGACACCCATGGCTCTTTGCAGGCGGGCATGAGCGATATTGTAATCGGCCAGGGCGTTGGCATACTCGGCTTTGGCTTTGGTGAGCAGCGTCTGAGCATCGAGCACTTCCGTGGAACGCGCCACCCGCTCTTTATAGCGGGCTTCGGCAATGCGGAAATTCTCCTCGGCCTGTTCGATCACTTTTTGCGAAACGGCAATCTGGCTTTCCGCTTCCTGCAAGACGAGAAAAGCGTTCTTGATCTCCAGGGCGATCTGATCGTTCAACTCCCGGGTCTGATCCATGGCCTGATTTTCCCTGGCCTTTCCGGCATCCACCCGATACTTCGTTTTTCCCCACTCCCAGAAATTCCAACTGGTCACCGCCATGACCTGCCAGCTTTCCGTATCCTTATACTGCGTGCCGGACAGGGACGCCGTATCGCCGAACCGCGCATAATTGCCGACCAGACTGACGGCCGGGAAAAATTCACTTTTCGCCGCGCTAACCATTTTGCCGGCTTGCTCGACTCTCAGCGCGGAAATCTTGAGTTCCGGACGGTGCTGCCGGGCAATCCCCAGACACTCATCGAACGATTGCCGCATGGGTTTATAATCCAGAATATCGACAATTTCAACGGGCGTTAAGACATCCCTCTTCAGGATCGTATTCAATCGTGCTTTCGTCAGTTGCACGGCGTTTTTCGCCTTCACCAGCGTCTGTTTGCCGTTGGCCAGTTCCACTCCCGCCTGCAGCATATCATTTTTGGGGATCAGGCCGACCCGGAAAAAATTATCGGCCACCTCGCTGTGGGCGCCGAGCATTTCCACCTGCCGTCTGGCCGTGTCCGTCAGTCTTTGCATCCGTAAAATATTGAAATAGGCAATCTTGACATCCAAAACGACATCCAGCGTTTTAGCCGTTTCCTCAACCCGTGCGGCATCCTCCGCGACTTTGCTGGCCTCATAATTGGCCAGAATTCCCCCGCCGGCGAAAAGCGGCTGGCGGGCTTCGACAACCCAGTTATAATTATTGATGGTTCCCGTAATCATGTTCCCCGCGGGCATCAGCGTGGGAAACCCGGGAAAGTAAAAGTTCGGTTCTTCATTCAGGCGCGTATAACTATAAGAGGTGCTGAATTTCGGCAGAAAACCGGTCATGGCCTCCTTCTTTTGCGCCTCCGCTCCCCTCGTCCCCTCTTTGGCGATGTTAATCACAAAACTGTGCTTGAGGGCAATGGCGATACTCTCCTCAAGCGTCAAAGGCTGGGCAAACAAAGCAGAAGGGAGGATGAGCACGAAGACGGCAAACGTAAAAACTCTCAGGCATCGGCATTTCATCGTCATCTTTTTTTACTCCGTTTTTAAATAGGTGGGTTCATTTTAGTATATTTTGGATAAAAAATTAACGTTAAATAATTATCCGGCAGCCGTCGGCCCGGAAAACCCGCCTTCCGGCGGGATGCGGCTTTCCTTTTCCGGGGGAAAATGACGGATGACCTCTTCGATAACCCCGCCGCCCAGCACTTCATCGCCTGCGTAAAAAACAACAGCCTGACCCGGTGTAATCGATTCCTGGGCTTCTTTGAAAATAACCTTTAACTTTTCGCCTTCCCGGGTGACGCGGCAGCGCGCCGGTTTCTTGCGATAGCGGATTTTCGCTTCCAGTTCTTCGGGAAACCGGTCGCTCAAAATATTCAGGTCGGTTGCAATTAATCCCGACGACGACAGATCTTCCTTCTTTCCGACAATAACCTGATTTTTGACCGCGTCGAACCTCAGGACATACAGCGGGGCTTTTGCACTGATGCCCAAGCCGCTTCGCTGACCGATCGTATAGGAGATAATCCCCTGATGGCGTCCCAAAATCTTACCCGCATCATCAACAATATCCCCCGCGTCGGCCGACAAATTTCTTTCTTCGAAAAACTGCCGGTAATTCCCCGTCGTCACAAAACAGATATCCTGACTTTCCGTTTTTTGCGCCACATGCAGGCCGGCTTTTTTTGCCTGTGCGCGAACGTCCGCTTTGCTGAGATTTCCCAAAGGGAAAAGGATCCGCGACAAATCACTTTTTTTAATCGGATACAAAAAATAGGTCTGATCCTTATTTTTATCCTCCGGACGCAACAGACGCCAGGCGCCCCCCGTATGTGCGATTTTGGCGTAGTGCCCTGTGGCCAGATAGTCAAACCCTAAATTCCGGGCTTTTTCCAGAAGAGACCCGAATTTGAGATAACGGTTGCAGTCCACACAGGGATTCGGCGTCCTTCCCTTTAAATATTCAGCGGTGAATTTGTTAATCACCCATGTCTCCATCAAATGAGCAAAGTCAAAAACAAAATGAGGGATTTCCAGTTGGCCGCAAACACGTTTCGCGTCTTCTATGGCATCTCCCCCGCAGCAACTCGCACGGTCTCCTTCCTGCCGGACGCCCAGACACATGGTCACGCCGGTTACGACGTAACCCGCCTCCTTAAGCAACAGAGCCGCCAGTGATGAATCCACGCCGCCGCTCATCGCCACCATCACCTTTTTCTTCAATGGACCGCCGATCATATTCCACCTTCGAATATTGCCTGTTTCTTCTCCGATATATTTTCCCGCTTTGCAACATTTTTTAAAAAGACGGATGAGCCGGCAAAATGGGTTATGAACCGGCATGAACCGGCATGAATCATCAATAGACTTTTTAATTCAATAAGATATAAAAACCCGCCCCGGCATGAACAACCGCCGCACCATCGATCATCTTTTTCCAATCTTGCAATTTCAGAGCAATCTTGCTATTCAGTGGCGTCAAAATTTTGACGGGTTGTAAAGCAAACGGTTCATTTGAATCTTGTTCGCCGGATTGAGATTTTTCAGCATCGATCCTCGTCATACGGGAGCCTGTGATGCAAGATCATTTTCTTCTTTTTATTTTTTTTCTGTCGGCANNCCAACCTTTGTCATCTCAACAGATCACAAAATCCTTCACTGGAACAAAGCGCTGGAGGGACTGAACGGCATCAAGGCGAAACAGGTGATCGGAACCAACCAGCAATGGCGGGCCTTTTACACATCGCCCCGCTCCTGCATGGCTGATTTGATTTTAAAAGGCAAAATCGACAATTCCACCAGCCTTTACTCGGGAACGGTTACAAAATCGAAAGTGCTTAAGGACGCCTATGAAGTTACGGAATTTTTTCCGGATCTGGGTGAAANNGGATTCCCGGGGCAGAATCTTCGGGGCCATGGAAACCCTGGAAGACATCACCGAGCAGAAGACGGCGGAAGAAGAACTCCTGAAGCGAACCAAGCTTGAATCCCTGGGAACCTTTGCCGACGGCGTGGCCAAGGACTTCGACAGCCTCTTGACCGCGATCCTGCGCAATGTTTTTCTGGC
>DNYQ01000125.1:1714-3044 GCA_003506745.1 Syntrophaceae bacterium | reverse complement strand
CGACACCCACCGGCAGATCCTGGCGATGGCCAACTACCTCGCCATAGAGGGGGGCATAGGGGACACCCTTAAGTAATTCAGTTGTCGATTAAGGTGGACAGAGGAACGCTCTTTCCTTATTAACTAATTCACATTGATTTCAATATACAATTACTTCAAGGCTGCGAACAAATGCTCTTTGCAATGTCGGGTCCGCCAAAAATGATTCGTAGTCTATTCCGGCAACTTTTGACAGAATGAAGTCAATCTCGTCCAAGCATATGCCGGATGTATTCACGCGGCGATAGCGACACGTTCAACCTCTTTGAGGATATAGGGGCCGATGTACGGGCTTAATGCTTGCGGGGTAATGATTTCAACTTTGTGGCCCAGAAGGTCTTCGAGAAGAAAGGACAAGTCCATGAAATTGTCAAAGGTATGTTTGAGGGGGGAGAACTCAACAAGAAGATCAATATCGCTTTTGGGATGTTGATCGCCGCGCACGAACGATCCGAATAAACCAATGCTAACAACGCCAAGTTCGGCAAGGCGCTTCCTTTCCCGCAAAATAACTTCAAGAATATCCTCTTTTGTCTTAACTTTATTGCTGTTCATTACCCAATCCCTTTGATAGAGAAATACAGGGACTAAAACGTAAAGTCAATGAAATTTAGTGAATGATATCAGCAAAGAATTAAAAGTTCATGCCTTTGGCTTGTTAGGATGCGTTTTCCCTCAGCACTCTGCGCAGCAGCTTGCCCGTAGGATCGCGCGGAACTATATCCCGGATGAGAATAGATTTGGGCACACGGTAGTCGGGCAGATGTTCCCGGCAATACGCAAACAAGGCCTCCCGGTCCACCGCTTCGCCTTCCTTCAGGGCGACGACCGCGACGATCGCCTGACCCTTCAGCCGGTCGGCAACGCCGATCACCGCCGCGTCTTTCACGCCGGGATGCCGCATCAGAACTTCTTCAATCTGGGCGGGATACACGTTGAATCCCCTGGAAATAATCATGTCGTCCTTACGGTCGATGATATAAAAAAATCCGTCTTCGTCCATGCGGGCAAGGTCTCGCGTGTAAAACCAACTGTCGCGCAAAACGGCGGCGGTGAGCTCCGGATTGTTCCAGTAGCCCCGCATGATCTGCGGCCCCCTGACGACCAGCTCTCCGATCTCACCCGGTGCACATTCCCTTTGGCCGGTTTCCAGGTCCATGATTTTCGCCTGCGTATCCGGAAGAGGCACGCCGATCGATCCCACCGGCCCGCCATGCGGATAGGGTGACATGTGCGTCGCGGAGGACGCTTCGGAAAGGCCGTAGGCTTCAATCATCCGCTTTCCGGTCAG
>DNYQ01000125.1:0-1667 GCA_003506745.1 Syntrophaceae bacterium | reverse complement strand
GCCGTCATTCCAAAGACGTGAAAAAAGGGAATGACGCACAGCACCGCTGCGTTCCCCGTGTGTTCGTGGCCCATCCACTTGTCCGACTGCGTCGTGCTGGCGACAAGATTGGCATGCGTGAGCGTGGCCGCCTTGGGCGCGCCCGTGGAGCCGCTGGTGTATTGCAGCACGGCGACATCCGCGGACAAGACCTCAACATCCGGGCCGGCCGCAGCGCCTGCGCCGGCCATCAAATCGGAAAATATCTGCGGGGCGGGCATGCCCTCCGTCAGAGAAATCTTTTTCTCCATCCCGAACACGGAATGGAGAATGACGGTTTGCACAGACGTTTTCTGAATCACGTTGTAAAGATTTCTGGAAAAGAGATCCAAAGTGATAGCCATCTTCGCGCCCGCATTATTCAGGCAGGCGGCCAGTTCGTCGCCCGTAATGCCGACGCTCAGGTTGACGGCGACGGCGCCGAGTTTCAGAATCGCGAAAAAAGAAATAACGTAGGTGGGCGAATTGACCAGAATCAAAGCGACGCGGTCGCCTTTTTTCACACCCTGCCCGCTTAGAACGGCGGCAAACCGGTTGACCTTCCGGGCAAGTTCGGCGTACGTTGTGTTCTGGTCGTTGAAGGTCATGGCAATATCATCCGGATGCGCGGCTGCCGTCTTCGTCAGAAAGGCATAAACCGGTGTACCGGGATACTCCAGTGTCCGGGGCACGTGCGAGGCATAATGTTTAAACCAGATTTGTTCCATTTTCTTGTCCTTTGCCGGAAAAAAGTTTGATGGAAATCAATAATACTGAAAGCAAAGTGATGTCAACAGAGAATACCGCGGATATTTTGAACAAAAAACCCCTCGGGGCGGACGTCCCGAGGGGCTGAATTATCTTCACAGATCATGACCGGTTTTTCCGGAGGAAGAAATCAGGTCACGATCGTTTTCACCATCTCAATCACCGGGTTGGTGAAGAGCGCCATCAGCAAGGTATAGAGAGCAAAGGCGCCGACTGCTTCCGTTGTGTACATTTTGTTATATTTTCTTTTCAGTTGAACCAACATCAAACCGCCAATGACCAGGCAGCCCAGTTGGAAGTACGGGAAGGCCGCCTCACCCGCTGCCGCGTATTCGGCAAAGCCGAAAGTTGCCGTCAGAAGAACCACCGCCGCCGCTACCATCATCGTTCCTAATGTCTTTTTCATGATCTGTTACCTCCTTAGGGGTGTTTGTTTCATTTGTCTTTAGATAATGAAATTTGCGTGCCAGATTTTCCGGATGAATGACAAACAATTGTATCTTATTGATGTTATTTGCGATTAAACGAATCGCCCCGCAGGCAGCAAACGGCTGAAAAATACTTTTTATCCGGTTTATTGAAAGAAACATTCAAACGAGTTTTATGAAATATGAAAAAACTTCCAGCAGATTTGGCAAGAAAAACAATTTTAGGAATAGTTTATATTTCCTGCTCCAGCAACTGGCCATTTTCTTTGAGCCAGGCTTTTGCTTTTTCCATTGTCGGGGTCTGTGTCCGCACAATGTTCCAGAATCTTGGCGTGTGATTGGTCTCAATCAGGTGGGCCAGTTGATGGACAATCACGTAATCGGTGACAAACATGGGAGCTTTGATCAGCCGCCAGTTTAAATTGACATTGTCTTTTAAAGTGCAGGAGCCCC
>DNYQ01000157.1:6358-7560 GCA_003506745.1 Syntrophaceae bacterium | reverse complement strand
TCCTCCTTTTAAACTTTTTTGTTTTTTATCTTTTTGTCACAGCCATCAGGCCGCTGCAGACGATATTATCGCCGACAGCCACTTTAAAATGAAACAATGTCTCTCCGTTCAGATCTTCACGGGCCAGACTTAAGGCCAGCTTCTCGCCCGGCAGGACAGGACCGGTAAACCGCACCCTCTTCAGAGAAGAGATTTGAATAGACTCTCCCCGGGAACCGGCATCCTTTAAAACGGCTTCATAGACGGCATGAATCAGAGCAATACCCGGCAATATCGGTTCGCCTGGAAAATGACCGGTAAACCAAATAGAATCTTCCGGCACATCAGCGCGGGCTTCCAGCCCACTGGGCACAATCCACTCGACATCTTGAAGCAAATTCCATCGATCGGTCAAAAAAATCCTACCTTTCAATTTACGCAGCGTTTACGACCCGTCAAGGATCAAAGTCTATATCATTATTTATTTTTTCAATCAAAAAATTTTTCGCGGGTCAAGTTCCACGGACGCTTCAGGAAAAAGCCTTTCAGTACGGCTGCCTGACGTTCATGATTTCCCTGCCGGCAAGCTCGGACAACGGCACAATGCGCAATCCTTTATCCCGGATTCCCGTCAGAACCTTCTCGATTTCGCCCAGTAAAACGAGATGATCTTCCGCTTGGCGAGGCGGTTTATCATGCAGCATAATGATATCATCGGGCTGCACTTTTTTCAGAATCCGCGCAGCGATATGTTTAACGCGGTAATTTCCCGCATCCCCGGCGCGTAAACTGAACGTGATGCAGTACAGCCCCAGCTCATGTAAAATGGGAAAAAGCTTGGGATTGACAATGCCGACCGGCGGACGGAAAGCCAGCGCATGAACGCCCGCTTGGAGTAAAACACGATTGGCCTCGCCGACCTCACGATAAAGCGTTCGCCGGCCCTTCAGCATGACAAACGGATCGTGACGGTAAGAATGGTTCCCGATACTATGCCCCCTCCGGATTATTTCGGAAATAAGATCCGGGCATTGAACGGCATTCATCCCCGAAACAAAGAAAGCGGCTTTCACGGAATAACGATCCAGCAGATCAAGAATTTTCACGGTTGTAGCCTGTGACGGTCCGTCGTCAAACGTGAGCGCCACAATATTTTCCCCTGTGCGTCCGCGGCTGATCACCGGACCCAGAAAATTCATCTGCGGGAAAAAACAGGCTGCCAC
>DNYQ01000157.1:0-6346 GCA_003506745.1 Syntrophaceae bacterium | reverse complement strand
CAGCATATGAACTTCGTGTGCCCTTCAGGGTATTTACAAAGTCATCTATTACGAGATCAGGTGTTCCCACAACGGCCCCGTATGCCCCCGCTCATACAGCCTGGGCAATATCCTTGTCGCCTTGCTTTCAGCCGCGCCCACCAGCCAGTTGATCCGGCCGGCGGCATGCGCTTCAACGCTTTTTATAATTTCGATATCGGATAGGTGAGGCGAACGGTAAAAAACCGGTTCCAGAAGATTTTGCGACGCGTTGATCTGGCCTTCGTGAAGAGCCGTTTCATACAGGGCCGTATGCGGATAAATACGGATGCCGCAGAAAAAGAAGAAGACCGCCTTTTCCAGGCGATCAACACCCCGCAGGGTCGCCTGCAAAGTATCCGGGTTTTCGCCGGGGCCGCCCAGCAAAAAATAATGGGCGATATACAAACCGGCGGCAAGAGCTTTTTGATGCGCCACAAAAACTTCGGCGGCAACAAACGGTTTGCGCAGATTCGTAAGCATGGCGTCGCACATCGACTCCGTACCGAATTCCACATGGGTAAGCCCCGCATCAGCCAGCTTTGCATAATAATCATCCGGCGGGACGGTGGGAGCAAAAAATCCTCCCCAGGGAATGGAGATCCTCGCATCCGTAAAAGCCCGGGCCACTTGCAGGCTGTGTTCGAAACTCGCATTGAAAGCGGAGTCAGTCATGAAAATGTACTTCGCGCCGGCTTCCTGAAGTTCGCGGGCCTGCCTCGCAACTTCGTCCGGAGCGAAAAAACGCATTTTACCGCCTTCAATGTGGGGATAGGTGCAATAGCTGCAACGAAAAGGGCAGCCTCTTTTCGTTTGGAGATTGAGCATGCCGCCGTAGGACAGATAATATTTCGTATGCGCGGCATCCGGATCAAACGCCCGATGGATGTCGCCGTCCCATGCCCGGTAGGCCACCGATGATGTTTCCTTCGTGATCACGCCCGGAATGGCCGTAACATCCGTTTTATTTTCCAGCGCGGAAAGCAACGCGGGGAATCTCTCCCCTTCTCCGGCAACGCCGTAATCCGCATGAAGCGCCCGGAAAAACTCAACCGGAAAAACCGTGTAGCCGCTTCCACCTAGAATGAGTTTTGCTTTCGAATTTTGGCGAATCACGGCGACCAGATCCTGATAATCGGACAGAAAGCCCCGGCTGTTGATCGTGTCGGTATTGTCGATATTGCGAATGGAAAGACCAATATAATCCGGTGCGTATTTTCGAATCTGCTCCCCCAACGCTTCCGGGGAGGCCAGATCGATCATGTCCAGAATCTTTGTTTCATGGTGCAAATTCAATGCACCCGCCACATAATCAAGCCCCAGCGGATAGACCGGATAAGGATTTTTCATCCTATTGGCTGAAATCAGCAATACTTTCTTCATGAAAACATTCCGCTCTTGGTCGTCAAGATATGAATGATGGTCTCAGACGTTACGACGGATTAAGCTTTGGCCTTTCTGGCCTGCGCAATGAACGTCGCCAGAGCCCGAACCGAGGCAAACACTTTAACGCCCAGCTCCTTGCTCTCAATTTTGACGCCGTAATCTTTTTCAATCATCATCACCAGTTCCAGCACATCAATGGAATCAATGCCCGTGTCACCGCCGACCAGCGGATCATCGTCCTTCATATCGTCAGGGGTTATATCCAGCAATCCCAGCGTCGCAATGATTTTCACCTTCAATTCGCGAATCGTTTCTTCTACCGTACTCATGGGGCACCTCAATATATTTTATTTAACGTCTCAGCCGCATTTATTTTCCACACCGGGTTCGGCAAGCACCCGGACCTCTTCGCCAAGAATTTTTTCCAGCACAACCCGCACCATCCAGCGGCAAAACACCCGGAAATATTTTGTCCCCGCCATTTTGATGCCAAGAATAAAAAGGATGGTGGAGATCGTATAAATGACAGGCCCGCCAATAATCAGCACCAGCGGCTTTTTTACCCAGACCGCAAGGATACCCAACGCCACGACGGCCGGCAGCCCGATCGCATAGCTTACCGCGATCAGGATCAGACCGATCACCATGGACGGCGTTGGCTTTTCCTTGATGGCCGACAGATCAGCGTGTTCCAGAATCGCAGCCTTGCAGTATTGCTTACGGGCAAAATAAAGAGCCGTTTTTTTAATAATATTCAAAACCTGTCCCCGTCAAGCAAGTTATTGTTAAGTTAGTATAAGAGAAACCGGCATTTGTCAAAAGAAAAAACCGGCAGAAATTTCATGGCATGAAAAATGAATTTCGGTTATAAGACGACTGGTTAAATTCATCCGGAAAAGGGAACAGAAAGCATGAACAGAGCAGCTCTTCATCAAATCAGCTATGGTGTCTATATCGTCACATCCGGCAAGGACGGCAAATTTAACGGCCAGATAGCCAATTCCATCATGCAGGCCACATCCAAGCCGGCCACCCTGGCCATTTGCATCAACAAAGAAAATTTCACGCATGAACTCATCAGGAGCAGCCGGAAATTTGTCGTTTCCATTTTATCGGAAGCCGCACCGATGACCTTCATCGGCCTGTTCGGTTTTAAAAGCGGACGGGATGTGGACAAGCTGAAGGATGTCCGAAGCAGGCCAGGCGTCACGGGCGTGCCGATTGTTCTGGATTATGCTTTGGGTTTTATCGAAGCGGGGGTGGAAGGCGAAATCGATTGCGGAACGCACACCCTGTTTGTGGGCAAGGTCGTTGAGGCGGACGTGACCGGCGAAGGCACGCCGATGACTTACGCCTACTATCAGAACGTCAAGGGCGGCAAATCTCCCAAAACCGCGCCGACGTTTGATCAGGACGCCGCCGCCAAACCGAAAGCGCGGACCGCCGCGCGTTACGTATGCAGCGTTTGCGGCTATGTCTATGACCCTGAAAAAGGCGACCCCGACAGCGGCATCGCCCCCGGCACCCGGTTTGAAGACATTCCCGATTCCTGGGTCTGCCCGGTCTGCGGTGCGGAAAAATCGATGTTTGAGTTAGAAAAAGGTTGAAGGCTGAAGGCTGAAGGATCAGCGTTTGGGCGCTGACGGCTGATTGCAAAACGTGGATCATCATTCCATCCATCACGGAGACCAACATGGAACTCTCCTCGTTCCTGAAGAAAACTTTAATGCTTGCCGAATTGCCCGACGAAGACCTGGCCCTGATTGCCGAAAACGCGCAGGTGATGAATTTTCCGGACGGCAGCGTGATTATTCAGCGGGGGGAACTCGGCCGTTTCCTGTGGGTGGTCTATGACGGCGAAGTGGAAGTGCTGCGCACCGAAGATGACGGCAGCCGGCGGACGGTTGCCACGCTGGAGCGGGAGCAAATCTTCGGTGAAATGTCCCTGTTAACCGGCGAGCCGGCGGTTCTGGATGTTGTGGCTACGCAGGATTCTAAAATCATTCGCATTCCGCGTGAAATATTTTCCGGAATTATTGCCAGAAATCCCCAAACCCTCGTCAAATTCACCCGCCTCGTGACCAAAAGGCTGCTGCGCAATCAACAGGAAGACGGCCTGAAGCACCTGAAAAATGTTTATAAGGAAAATAAGGATCCATACGATCTGAACTTTTCCTCCGTCTCCGAACCCATGAAGATCCTGACCATCAACTGCGGCAGCTCCTCCCTCAAATACACACTGTTCGACACCGCCCAGCCCATACCGGTCATTGAAGGGCTTATTGAAAAAATCGGCTCCGGCGACGCCTCCCATATCCTTCGGACGCCGGATGGGAAAAAAGAATTCCCGGTCAAAGATATCGGGACCATCGACCATGCTTTTGAACGGATGGTTTCCACGATTACGGACATGGCTTATACGGGCATGCGCGATTTAAGTGAAGTCAAAGCGGTCGGCCACCGTGTCGTGCATGGCGGCGTGCAGTTTCCCAACGCCGTCAAGGTCAATCCTGAAGTTTCCGCGGCCATTAAAGACTTGATTCCTTTGGCGCCGCTGCATAATCCTTATAATCTCGAGGGCATCGAATTGATGCAGAAACTCATCCCCGATATTCCGCAGGTTGCCGTTTTCGATACATCCTTCCACGTGACCATGCCGGACAAAGCACACACTTACGCGCTGCCCTATGCGGTGACCGAGGAAGAACAAATCCGCCGTTATGGTTTTCACGGCACCAATCACAAGTTCGTCTCGCTTTGCGCGGCAACCTTTTTGAAGCGTCCGGTGGGTGAATTGAAAATGATTTCCTGCCATCTGGGCAGTGGCGCTTCGGTTTGCGCGATTGATCATGGCCGCAGCGTGGATACGAGCATGGGCATGACGCCTCTGGAAGGCCTGGTGATGGGCACGCGGGCCGGTGATGTTGATCCCGGCGTTCTTCTGCATTTGCTGCGGCACCGGGGCATGACGGCCGATGAAATGGATCAGATGCTCAACAGGAAAAGCGGCCTGTTGGGAATCTCCGGCGCCAGCAACGACATGCGAATCCTTCTCAAGGCGGCGGAATCTGGTGATTTAAGATGTGAAAAGGCAATCAGCACCTTCTGCTATAGAGTCAGAAAATATATCGGGGCGTATTGGGCGGCCCTGGGCGGCCTGGATGCTCTGATCTTCACGGGCGGCATTGGAGAAAATGCCCCCGATATACGGGACCGCATCTGCCGGGGACTGGAAACATTCGGCATCGTTATTTATGATGATGTCAACGCCAAAATGAGCGTCCGGCGCGGCCGGATCAATGATATTTCCGAACCCGGCTCCAAAATCCGCATTCTCGTCATTCCGGCGGATGAGGAGAAAATGATTGCCCGTGAAACGATCCATGCGCTCGGGCGGACAAGAACACCAGACGATATCAGGAAATTCAACTCGCGTCCGATTGTCATATCCACATCCGCCCATCATGTCCATCTGACCCAGGAGCATTTTGAAGCTCTTTTCGGCGCAGGGCGAAAGATGACCCCCCGTTCCGATCTGAGTCAGCCCGGACAGTTTGCCGCCGTTGAAACGGTCAATCTCATCGGTCCGAAAGGCAGGATTGACCACGTCCGGATCCTGGGTCCCGTGCGCAAAGAATCGCAGGTGGAAATAGCCCGCACCGAGCAGTTCAAATTGGGCATCGAAGTCCCCATTCGGGATTCCGGTGATACGGAAGGAACGCCGGGAATAACGATTGAAGGAGATTCGGGCTCGGTTGACCTGGAAAAAGGGGTGATCTGTGCGAAGCGCCATATTCACATATCGCCCGAAGAAGCCCTGAATCTCGGATTGCGGGATAAAGACGTGGTCAGGGTTAAAGTCAAAGGCATCCGGGAGCTGATTTTCGGTGATGTTTTGGTCCGCGTGAATCCCAATTATCGCCTGGATATGCACCTGGACACGGATGAAGCCAATGCGGCTCAGATTTCCGCGGGAACCGCAGGGTATATAGAGTCCATTCAGCACCGGAACTATATGTAATGGACAACGCCCCCATAAACTGAGCTTTCTCAGGACAAATTTCATGATGCTGCGCCATCATACCTCCTTGGCTTGGTTATGACTTGCTATATTATTATTTTTACATGGTATTTTTGAGCATCTTTGTGATAAGAATTGATCATCATCAGACTGCGGGAAAAGCGGATCATCATTCTCAACGGGAGAAAAAACCATGACGGACGCGATAAAACAAAACACCCTGGACACTCTTGCCGGCATGAACACGGCGGTCAAGAATATGCGCTTATATCCGTCAAACAGCGCCATTGTTGTCAATACCGTTGAAAAACTTCACCAGACCTTTCTGAATGTTTTTGCCCTGGATCCATCGTTAACCCTGGCCGAATCAGACAAAATTCTGCTGGTTGACGGAGAACCGCTGCCTCAAAAAGACCAGGAAAAACCATTTGTCATGTCCATTCTGGAGATTCTGCTGATGCTTGGCATCAGAAGTATTTCGTTTTACAAAGGTCTGGAAAAACGGGAATTAGCAACCTTTATGGAATATCTTGCCAAGGATCCGGA
The DNA here is from genome assembly GCA_003506745.1 of Syntrophaceae bacterium. Classification (GTDB taxonomy): domain Bacteria; phylum Desulfobacterota; class Syntrophia; order Syntrophales; family Smithellaceae; genus UBA8904. The sequence continues at coordinate 375 of DNYQ01000157.1, read as the reverse complement.
AATGGTCATCGGCGAAGGCGGGCTGCAGCAAATCATGGAGAGAAAGAATCTGCCGCACATTCTCCTGGATGAAAAAGTATTCGTACTGAAAGACAAAAACAAGCAAATCCTCTCCGGCCTTGATATCACAGATGCCGAAATCATTGAGTTTCTCGGTCTATCCCAAACGGAATTGCTGCAGGATCAGCAAAAAATGCTGGAACTGGCAAGCCATCCGGAGTGGCTGTTAAAGTCTTTCGACGCAGGCATCCGTCAGTTGACCTCCAGAAAAAAGACGCTGTCCAGCTCTCAGAGGGCGGAAAAATTATCCAATATGATCGAGGTGATGGATAGGATTTCCAATCAAGCGGACAAAACCGAACAGACAAAAATATT
>DNYQ01000134.1 GCA_003506745.1 Syntrophaceae bacterium | reverse complement strand
GGCAGCGGAACCAGCAGCGGAACCAGCAGCAGCACGACCAGCAGAACAATGTCTTCACCGGCGATATTGCCGAAGAGACGAAAGGTCAGGGACAGCGGCCGCGACAGATGACTGATGAGTTCAATGGGCAGCATCAGCGGGATCAGCCACCAGACCGGGCCCAGGAACTGCTTGACGTATTTGAAGCCGTGGGTGATGACCCCGACGACGTGCGTCGAGAAGAACACCACCAAGGCCATGGCCAGGTTGGTGTTGATGTTGGCCGTCGGCGATTCGAATCCGGGAATAATGCCGATCAGATTCGCCGTCAGGATAAAAAGACCCAGCGTGGCAATCAGGGGAAAGAATTTTTTGCCGTGTTCCCCAATCGTATCGATCAACAGGGCGTGAAGACCGTCAATGATGACTTCCATGACGTTTTGCATCCGGCCCGGGTAAACCTGCAGGGTGCGCGTGGCCAGAAACGAAAGAATGGCTAAAAGAAAAACGACAAACCACGTACTGAATACAATGGTTGTGTTAATGCCATAATGATCCAGTACATTCGAGTGCAAGAATATTAGGGGTTCCATGTGTTTCTAACTAACCTCCTCCATAAATTTTTTTTTTGCCAGGGTGGTGATCACGGTNNCGTTTGACATTGCCGGAGAGATTTTTAAACAAACCCTGCAGGCCGAGCTCCATCCCGTGAAAATTGAGAATGCTGATGAAACCGCCCAAAAGAACGCCTAAATAAAATTTTGTCGGAGCAAAAATCAGGGAAGGGAGGAAAAGAATTGCCAGAATGATCCAGTTGGCAATTTCAAGTTTTTTTTGGAGCGGGTCTTTGGCGATGAGGTTCACTTTTTAAACTCTTTATGATCGTTTCGTCATCTTTAAAATTTCTTTGAATTAAAACATATATGTTGCGAAACCCGGCCGAAATCCCGATCAGCAGAAAGACGATGGTGAAAACGTGGCCGGAATCAAATCTCCGATCTAAATAGCTTCCTAAAAGGAGGCAACCAAAAATCGCCAGAACCATCGCGATTCCAATGCTGCTGGCGTAGGCCATCTGGATGCTTAATTTTTTGGTTTCGCTATCCATTTAGTGATGCGCTCCTTAACACGTGCGGTAATCAAAGTCAAATAAAAAACATGACCGCCGTTCATTTTTTATTCAACACCCGCCGATGGTTTCTATACCAGTCGATTGTCTTTTGAAGACCGGTATTCAAATCCGTTGTTGCCTTAAACCCGAATTCTTTCAAAGCCTTGGACGTGTCGAGCATGCGGCGGGGCTGGCCGTCCGGTTTGGATTTATCCCAGACGATTTTTCCTCTAAAACCGGACAGGCGGGCGATAAGTTCGGTCAGTTCTTTGATCGAAATTTCAAAACCCGCCCCGATGTTGACGGGTTCGCTTTTATTGTAGGAATCAGCGGCCAGGCAGATCGCCTGGGCCGCATCTTCCACGTAAAAGAATTCCCGCGTGGCTTGCCCTGTTCCCCAAACTTCCAGTGTATTCGAGGCGTTATCCATCGCGTCAAAACATTTTTTAATCAAAGCCGGAATGACGTGGGAGGACCGGGGATCAAAATTGTCGCCCGGTCCGTAGAGATTGACCGGGAGCAGAAAAATGGAATTAAAACCGTATTGTTGACGGTATGCCTGAGACTGGACCAGCATCATTTTCTTGGCAAGCCCGTAAGGAGCGTTTGTTTCTTCCGGATACCCGTTCCAGACGTCGTCTTCCCTGAAGGGCACGGGTGTAAATTTCGGATAAGCGCAGATGGTGCCCAGCGCGACAAATTTTTCAATCTTGTGAAGCCAGGCTTCGTGCATCAGTTGCGCGCCCATCATGAGATTGTCATAAAAGAGTTCGGCGGGTTTTTCCTGATTAAATCCGATGCCGCCCACTTTTGCCGCCAGGTGAATGACCATATCCGGTTTTGTTTCGTCGAAAAGACGGCGGACGTCGTCCGGTTTGGTTAGATTGTAATCGGGCAGGTCAGCGATATCAATGCTTTTGCATCCGTAGCCGGAAAGCCTTCTGATCAGGTGATGTCCCAGAAAGCCTTTGCCGCCTGTGACGGTGATTCGTTTATTTTTGAGCATGTGATCGGTCCTTTGGTCTTTGTTGCAACCCGCGTTAACTGATTCTTTCCGTATTGGCGCAGGAAAATCCGGCATCCACCAGCGTTTTTTCTTTTTTGGCCGACTCCAGATCGGCGGCGATCATCATATCGACCAACTGATCAAATGAAACACGGGGCTGCCAGCCAAGCGCTTTTTTGGCTTTGGATGCGTCTCCCAGCAGAACGTCGACTTCCGTCGGACGGAAATAACGGGGATCTACCGCTACATGCTTTTCGTAATCCAACCCCAGTTTGCCAAACACGGTTTGGGCAAACTCGCGCACCGAATGCGTTTCGCCGGTGGCAATTACGTAGTCGTCCGGTTTGTCCTGCTGGAGCATCAGCCACATGGCCTCCACAAAGTCCCCGGCGAATCCCCAGTCTCTTTTGGCTTCCAGATTGCCCAGATAAAGCTTTTCCTTGAGCCCCAGCTTGATTTGCGTTGCCGCGCGGGTGATTTTGCGCGTGACGAATGTTTCGCCGCGCCGTGGCGATTCATGATTGAAGAGAATACCATTGGTGGCGAAGATGCCGTAGGCGTCGCGGTAATTCTGCACAATGTGGTAGGCGTAGACTTTGGCTGCCGCGTAAGGGCTGCGGGGTTGAAACAACGTCTTTTCGTTTTGCGGCGGGGGGGCCGCGCCGAACATTTCGCTGGAGGAGGCCTGATAGAATTTTGTTTGAATGCCGGTCTTGCGGATCGATTCCAGAATCCGCAGGGTTCCCAGTCCGGTGATGTCGCCCGTGTATTCGGGCATGTCGAAGCTTACCCGAACGTGGCTTTGCGCGCCCAGGTGATAAATTTCGTCGGGGCGGATGGCGGCCAGCAGATCCATGATCTGGCCGGATACGCTCAGATCGCCGAAATGCAGAAATAACTTGGCGTTCGGGTCGTGAAAGTCCCGGTACAAATGATCGATGCGGTCCGTGTTGAAGGTGCTGGAACGCCGGATCAACCCGTGAACCTGATAACCCTTGTTCAATAGAAATTCGGCCAGATAAGACCCATCCTGTCCGGTGATGCCCGTGATNNAGACCCAGTTTCAGGTAGTCGCGGTGGGCCACGGCCAGGATGACCGCGTCCATATCCCTCATCTCTTTTAAAGAAACCAGATCAATGCCGCAATGTTCGCGCGCCTCTTCGGGGATGGCCAGCGGATCGTGCGTTAAAACAGTGACGCCGTAATCTTTTAATTCATTAACAATATCCACAACGCGCGTGTTGCGCAGATCAGGAACGTTTTCCTTGAAGGATAACCCCAAAACCGCCACCCGGGATTTTTTGACCTGAAGGTCGGCGGCGATCAGCATTTTGACGGTCCGCTCCGCGACGTATTTGCCCATATTGTCGTTAATCCGGCGCCCCGAGAGAATCACTTCAGGCCGATAGCCGATGCTTTCGGCTTTATAGGTCAGGTAATAGGGGTCAACGCCGATGCAGTGGCCGCCGACCAGGCCCGGACGGAAGTTAAGAAAGTTCCATTTTGTTCCGGCCGCCTCCAGAACTTCCAGCGTGTCGATGCCCATTTTGTTGAAAATAATGGCCAGTTCGTTCATCAGCGCGATGTTGATGTCGCGCTGCGTGTTTTCAATAACCTTGGCGGCTTCCGCCACCTTGATGGACGAAGCCCGGTGCAGGCGGACTTTGACGACCGCGCTGTAGATGCCCTCCAGAAGGTCCAGCGTCGCCGCGTCGGAGGCGGAAATTATTTTGATGGTATTGTCAACCGTGTGGATCTTGTCGCCGGGATTGATGCGTTCCGGAGAATAGCCGACCGTAAAGTCCCGGCCGAATTTCAATTTCGATTCGCGCTCCAGGATGGGAACACACACATCTTCCGTGACGCCGGGATAAACCGTTGATTCATAAACAACGCAGGCGCCGGGGGATAAATGCCGGCCGATCATCGCCGACGCGTTTTTCATCGCGGCCAGGTCGGGAACATGAAAATGATCCACAGGCGTGGGAACGGCGACAATGAAAAGCTTGCAGGCGGCCAGATCGGAGGGTTTGGACGTGAAAAAAATTTTTGATTTTTTCAGTTCGGCGTCGGACAGCTCCATCGTGCGGTCGTGCCCTTTTTTCAACTCGGCGACGTTGGCTGCGCTGATGTCGAAGCCGACAACGTTAAAGTGGCGCGATAAGTGAGCGGCCAGCGGCAGGCCGACATAACCCAGGCCGACAATGGCGATTTTATTTTTCCCCGCGTAGAAGGTTTGAGCTGCGAGCGGTTTTTTTTTCATATTCCGGATCCTTGGACGGTTTTATTTTTTCATGCAAAAGGAAAAATCCATTACCGTATTGATGCTGCCTTGTCAATCTCTCCCTGGCGGGGGTTCAGTTTGTTTAAAGCCGGCTCAGCGTCTTTTCAAGCGCGGACAGCGTCCGGTCCATATCCTGATCCGTATGCGCAAAAGAAATAAAGCCTGCTTCAAATTGCGACGGCGCCAGCCAGACGCCGTTTTGGATCATGCCGTGAAAAAAGCGGGCGTAAAGACCGGTGTCCGATTTCAGGGCGCTTTGCAAATCATAAACCGGTCCTTCCTGGAAAAACAGGGTAAACATCGAATAAATTTTGTTGACGCAAA
>DNYQ01000064.1 GCA_003506745.1 Syntrophaceae bacterium | reverse complement strand
GGGGGGTCGAACAGAAAAAAATGAAAGCTCGTGGGGTTTCAATCTTTCGAGTCAGGTGATGATTTGGCAGCTAGAGCATTCCTGGACTGGGAACGCCCATGAATCATAGATTCCCACATCCATCTATGAAGTGGATCAATCGCCTTTGATTCCCCTGCCTTTTCCCCGGCCCAGGACTGGGCGCCATCCGCGACTGGGCGCTATGCTGAATTCAAACCCGTTCTACTTCAGCCGGCCACCTCGACCGGCGCGTCAGACCTGGAACGCATCTAGGCCGCAGGGACAGCGCAATGTCCATCAATATGATAGGAGGAATTTCCATCATCTTTTGGGTCATGGTGTCCACGTCATCACTAGGAAGCCTGGGCACGACCAGGGTAAGGGGTCGCCCCGCCCTGGCCGAAGACGGAATCCACCATCTTGGGCATCAGATCCCACGCATCAGAAAGGTCAGCCAATCTGCCACAAGGTCCAGGGCTATCCGCAGCCTAGCCTGCTGCATGGCATCGCCTAGCCAGCGATGTTGAAATGGATAGCCCGCACCGGAAAGCCGCGTGCGAAGGAAACTCGCCCGCGCGGTTTGGGGACCAGCCTTACAAGCTACCCGGCCCGTAACCGGGGTGTGAAGTATGGTTGAGTCCACGCTAGGGATGCGATGTGGTGCGCCTGGATAGATTGAATACCGAAAGCCCTGGGAACCAGGGCCGCGGGGCAGTACCTTCGCCTTCGGGCATGGACTGTGACGCGCAAGGGACGCAGCGGTCGCGCGAGACGAAACCGGTAGGCTACCGGAGATAAGCTCGATGCGGTTAGAGCAGCTGCGTTGAAGGGCGAAAGCCCGACCCGATCCGCTATGGCGACGAGAGAAACCACCGTTGGAAAGCCTTCACGCTAGCTTCGGAGTAACACCTTGCTGTGCCACTTCGGAGGTTGAAAGAAGCATGGAAATGCCGGGATGCGCCCCGGCGGCGAACGTGGAGGTACAGGTGGCGCCTAAGGCGGATAACGGCATGTGAGGTAATGGCTCACGACGGCGTACTGCCCAAAGGGCAAGTGCCGTATCAATCGAATCGGGGATGCAACCAGCCGGCTATCGGCTGGGCACGGAGGCTCCGTAGTAACCTCCCCTTATCGGGGCAACGTCTACGTCCGACTCTGTGTGAAGAGCACAGAGCATTGGAGGCGGCTGGCTACCGCCGACATGTAAGCGAAGGATAGGCGCTGGGTAGAAATGCCCAGGGGCGAAGGGAGCTAGGGGACCCGTGGCAGGGTACCAAGTCTGATGAGTTTGAGTACTTCCGCCCAGGAGGGCGGGTAAAAAGAGAGGGGGGCACATGCCCCCCTCTTTGTATTCCAAACAACCTACCCGTCCATTTGAGAAAGAATGATTGTCCCCTGAGACCCGGTGACAGAAAGAGGCTGCAGTTTGCGGTGTTCTTGCTGTGCCAAATAAGATAGGCTAAACCATAAAAAATTATCCTTGCCGGCAGAGGTGATATGCTCGCGAGTTCAAGTCCCAATGAATTGGCTGAAGCATAGCAACTTTTTTATCCTGAGAAGCTGTGGATAGTAGGTGCAGGATATCTCGGCCATGATCGACGGCGAGATCGCCAAGGCCGAACAGGCCTGGGAGCCTGACCCTGGATCGGCCGCGGGCAGCGTTTCCGCGTGATCCCAGGGGTATTGGCCCGCGGAGGCCCACCGGCGGGGCGTGAGGGCCAGGCCGGGGGGAGAGAACAATGGAGGCTGGGATAGGATGAGTTGGAGCGATATTGCAAACCGCTTTATTGGTGAGACGGATTTGTTCGGCGGCAAAAAGGCAACCCGCGACAGAGACCATGATCAAAATCTTTTCTCAGCATTTTCTGAGGTATTTTCATCTGATGAAATTGATAATATATGCAATTCCTTGACAGGATCTGCAGAATATTATGCAAGCCAGATCGGTGATCTGCAAGAAGCATTAGATTTTATTGACGATGATGATAATGCTTTTATTAATGATGACATTCAAAGCTTATTTGAAGAATTGCAAGAATCTATCGAAAGCCTTGTTGATTTTATCCCAGGAATATCACTTCCTCATTATAGGCAGGATGAGGAAGACGACCACCGTTATACATTTAATTACCAGAGATGGGACAGAGATGTGAATGATTATGAGCGAGAGAGCCGTAAATTCAATGAAAATATGGCAACTGTCATTGGAATGTGCAAAGAAATGAAAGAAAGCTACAAAAAATTCAGAGAAGCAGTAAGAGCCATCCTGGCCATATAATAGGATGATTGCTGCCTAAGGCGACATCTGGCCCGTGATCGACGACGAGATCGCCAAGGCCGAGCAGGCCCGGGAGCCTGACCCTGGATCGGCCGCCGGCAGCGCTTCCGCGTGATCCCAGGGGGTATTGGGCCGCGGAGGCCAACCGGCGGGGCGTGAGGGCCAGGCCGGGGGGAGAGGGACACGAAGGATTGGGCGGGGTTCTAGAAAGGAATCTCCCGGCCTTTTGGAGGGAACATGATCCCGGCAATCGGACTCATCATCGGCCTCTACACCATCGTGCGATACATCTCTTTCCTGTCCAGCGACAGGGAGCCGCGGATCGTGCGCTGGGCCTCGGTTGTCGCCCTGATTCTGACCCTGGTGGCCTTGCTGGGGCTCATGACCACGGGCTCGAAGGGCTAGGCCCAGAGGGCTGTGCGGGCCGGGAGAGAGTTGCCATGCGATCACGGCTTAAGAAAATAGAGGAGACGCTTATTTAACTGAAGAGTTGGGGGGAGATCATGGAGACTGATTTTTCCGCCAGGGTCGCTGAATTGTCCGAACGGGCCCGCCGGGCCAAGGACGGACTCCAGTCCGAACACGCGACGAAAAGCGCCCTGGTCATGCCGTTCCTGGCCTCGCTGGGGTACGACGTGTTCAACCCGCTCGAAGTCGTCCCAGAGTACACTGCCGACACCGGAACCAAGAAAGGCGAAAAGGTCGATTTCGCTGTTCTGCGCGATGGCCTGCCGGTCCTGCTCATCGAGTGCAAGGCTTACGGCAGCTCCCTCGATCCTGGCAAATGCAACCAACTGTACCGCTACTTCACGGCCAAGGCCAGCGCCCGCATCGGAATCCTGACCAACGGCACCAAGTACCTCTTCTTCACCGACCTGGAAAAGCCGAACATCATGGACTCCAAGCCCTACATGGAGTTCGACCTTGAGAACGTGGACGACTCCCTGGTGCCGGAGGTGGCCAAGCTCTCCAAGTGCAGCTGGGATCTGGAAGCCACCATGTCCTCGGCCACGGAGCTCAAGTACACCCGGGCCATCAAGCGCATCCTCACCGAGGAGCTCCAGGCGCCCTCGGAGGACATGATCCGCTTCCTGGCCAAGAGGGTCTATCCCGGCCATCTCACCGCCTCGGTCAAGGAACAGTTCCAGGGCATCATCAAGAGGGCGTTCCGCGACTTCCTCAAAGACCAGATGACCGAGCGCTTCAAGGCCGCTGTCGCCGAAGACACGCAAATTCCTGCCGCGCAGGCAGCCCCGCTCCAGAGCGAGCAGCCCAAGACGCAGACCACTGACGAGGAATGGCAGGCCTTCTATCTGGTCAAGACCATCCTGCGCGACGTGATCGATCCACGACGCGTGGCCATCCGCGACGCGCAGAGCTATTGCGCCGTGCTCCTGGACGACAACAACCGCAAGACCATTTGCCGCCTGCACTTCAACGCCAAGCAGAAATACGTGGGCCTGTTCGACGCCGACAAGAAAGAGGAGCGCGTACCCATCGCGGACATCGACGACATCTTTAGCTTAGGGGAGCAATTAAAAGCAACGCTGCGACTATACTTCAATGTATAATACAGTGGAGATATTATATGACTATTGAAATGCGTTATGGACTATTTCCGCCAGCCTCAAGGCATAAAGTTTTTGTTAGTTATCATCATCTCCCTGATCAATATTATCGAGATAAGTTTGAAAAATTTTTTTCATTACAATATGATGTTATGATATCAAAATCTGTTCAGATCGGCGATATCGACCCAGGTTTAGCAACAGATACAATTAGAGATAAGATTAGAGATGAGTACTTAAGAGATTCAACCGTTACTGTCGTATTAATTGGTGAAAAAACGTGGCAGCGAAAGCATGTAGACTGGGAAATAAGTTCAAGTATACGAAAAACAAAAAATAGTTCTAGGTCTGGGTTACTTGGAATTATTTTGCCAACATATCAAATGATAGATGAAAATACATATAATATATACACAATACCTCCACGGTTGCATTATAATATAAAATGCGGATATGCATTGATTTATAAGTGGAATGAAGATCCAAAAAATATTAAGCAATGGATTCATGAAGCTTACATAAGAAAAGATAAAGTTGATCCGGACAACTCATACCAAAGCTTTGTATATAATAAAAGCGGAGATAGATGGGTATGAAATGGTCAAAATGGTTAGAAAATTGGGACATGACTTCTCTTAAAATCAAAACACCTTTTTTGGATATGAATTGGGAGCCAAAAGATGAAGATAAAGAGGCTGCATGGGAACTATATGTTGAGCTATTAACGCGTATCGCTACTCAACCTCTTGACGCGGAACATGGAGATGAAAAAACTGCCCTTGAAAGCATATATTCTCTATTTGGGATCACACGGCAAGTATTAAAAAATAATACAAGACATTGTACAGAGTTTTCAAAAATCGCCATTGTTGTTTTGAATCAAATCGTTAGGCCTTTTACGGCTAAATGGCACAAGTTAAGTATAGATGGTGAATTGTCTAATGCTTCCGTTAGGGTTAAGTTTCGAGAAGAGCTATCGTTGTTGCAGGGACGTTTACAAAAATATTCGCAGATGCTTGCTGATATGGCTGGCGTAGAAGATTTGACATTACTAGAAGATAACTAATTGTTTGAATTAAAATTCTTTATGAATGGGGATTGCAAACAATGCAAAGCTTGTCGCCGAGCGCTGCTGGTGTTGGGAGGACGAGGTGCTGGTCCGCTTGGCGGACAGGCTGAAGGCGGTTGCGGGTTGCTACGAGAAACAGCAGTAGACGGCACCTTCAGCTCTGGGGCTGGTCATAGGGGCCAGGGCCGGCGGCTAGTCCAGCTCTGCTCCCGGTTTGAGAATGGTAGACGCGCGGTACGGACGACAATGTCCTACACAAGCCATAAAATGAACTATTGAAACCGAGAGGACGCAACATGCTCTTTGAAAGCCTGGATGTTGAACGGATCGCGGTTCACGAAATATTTCAGCGTGATATCAATGGCTATGTGGAGCCGGCGCTTGGCAAGGAACTGATCAACCTCTCGGACGAGGCGAAACAAGTGTTTTGCCAGCGCGTTGCCGACGCCATGTCGAGCCCTACACGCTGCGTGGAAATGAATGTTATGAATTCCGGCGAAGGAAGTGTTTTTGATTTGACGCGACAACTTCTGGCGGCCGCCGATGATGAGGAATTTGTGGCGATTTCCCGTGGGGCCGGGGCAGGCCTTGCTCAAGCGCAAGACTCCATGCGGATGCCTGGCGGGTTGCTGATGGTCTTCAATGGCACGGCTGGCGTACCGCGCAAACGCTACATCGGCTATCTCAAGGCTGAACCGCTCGAAGGCTTCAGGCAGAGCGTCAAGGAGGGCAAGACGTTTCTCGAATTCATCAAAAAACTATTTCTGACCCCCGATTCAAAGGTCTATAAGGTGGGGTTATTCGTTGAAATGGACCAGGATCTGGCCCAAAGCGCCCAGCCCCAGGATGGGTTTGGCTTCTATCTTTTCGATGCGAACATCATCAGCAAAGAAACTGTCCATGCCGCCACATATTTTTATCAAAGCTTCCTTGGCTTGATGACGACGTCTAGTGATGCCAAAAATACTCGCCGTTTCATCGACGTTACGCGGAGCTTCATTGACAAAATGGACGTTGATCCTGAGGTGAAACTTGACCTCCGATCCGCACTGAACACTTACTTAAAAACGGATCAGGCACAAACGGCATCCATCCGGGAATTTGCCGATCGTTATTTTGACGATGATACTATTCGTGACGACTACCAGAAGTTCGCGACGAAGAACCGCTTGCCGGATCAGGCGTTCACGAAGGATTTGTCCGAAAGCCGTTCCGTGCTCAAAACGAGGCGAATCCGGTTTGCCAAAGACGTTCAGCTCAGCGCACCGGTGGATGAATTTAGCCGGCTCATCTCCATCAAGAAAATCCAGGGGGAAGGTGATGCCTCCTGGACGGAAATCATCGTCAAGTCGAGGCTGATCGGTGAATGATGAACGATCAAGAATATTTAGAATTTCTCAATCGCTGGCATCGGGAGCGGCCTGTCTATCAGGCGTGGGGCGAATGGGTCAGCGCGAAGATGCTCTCACTTCTGGAAGCCCAATGCGGATGGGACTGCCGGACCATGCTCAGGGTTCCGGTCGCCTCCCGCGTAAAGGAAGAATCGAGCTTGTTGGAAAAGGCTTTCCAGCGGCAAAAAAAGTATGACCGACCATATGAAGAGATTACCGATAAGGTGGGCGTCCGTTTTGTGGTTCTGAAGACGGACGAGGTCGCCCAAATATGCACGGTGATCAAAGGGGAAGCCGCCTGGGACCACTCACAGGACAGGGATTTTGAAGAGGAGCGCGCTAGGAAGCCAGAACTGTTTGGGTATCAATCTAATCATTTCATTGTCCGACCGAGAGAGATTTTTGAATATTCGGGAACAATTATCCCCGTAGACACGACATGCGAAATTCAGGTAAGATCCCTCCTCCAGCACGCTTGGGCAGAAATGAGTCACGATACCATTTACAAGCCCAATGTCCTCGAAGCTTCCCCAGAAGCGAAGAGGTATTGCAGCCAGGCAAGCGCCCTGGTTGAGGTCGTGGACGAGATTTTTTGCCGGGTAGCCATGAGCGTGGCCATGGCTTCGAAGCCGTTGGAGGAGGCGAGCATGACTTTGAGCAGCCTGTACTCCGACATCATCAAGTCTGCTCCCGCAGATGGGCAGCTCAACATTTTCCTTTTGGATGCATACTTCAGCGAGTTTGATGACGGCGCTCTCTCCGCTATTGCCGAGTTTTTCCGTTCTCGGCCCGAAATCGTCGAGCGGATCAAAAGTCGCGCGCGCGACAACATTCTTTTTCGCCAACCAGCCATCTTGCTGGTATATTTTCTGGCTCGGGAGCGCGGCGAGAGAAGCACCCGGAGGCTATGGCCCCTTACCCTGGACGCCTTACATCCGATCTATTCCGACTTGGGCCTCCCCCCAGATAACTCTTTACTATAGATTCAGCGCCAAGGACCAGCAAGCCTAGCCAGCGAGAGCGTTTATTCTGCTTCCTGGCGTCAACTCCCATACCCACGACGGGACCGGGCTGAGGCTATCCCACGGCGACCCGCCCAGCCCCACGGTCTAGATATTGAACCCCAGACCGATTATCCGGATGCACATGCTTGTGACCCGCCACTCGGGCGGTAGGGGCCCCAAAAATGGTGACCACAAGGGCCAGACGATGCATGGTGCCGACTTGCCACGGCTAGTAGAGGAATAGAAATCCGTTCCCGCGCTGAAACGCGCGGACATGGTTCCCAATTTGCGGCTGCCGAAGTTCTGGTTTTTGGGAACCTCAACTTGACTTCTTTTCGGGAACGCATTAGTTCTCCTCACATGCGTGTGATCGCCAAAAAAATCCTCCGAGTTTTTTGGGAGAACCACCCGGACGCGGAGGGGCCGCTTCAGGCATGGCATCACGAGCTGATGAAGGCCAAATGGAAGAATTGGACGGAAATGAAGAGGCGCTTTCCATCGGCGGACGCAGTAGGAGGGGATCGCTATGTTTTTAACATCAAGGGGAATACGTACCGGCTGGTGGCGAAAATCGACTTCGCATTCGGCATCGTTTTGATCAAGTTCATAGGAGCGCACGCCGAATACGACAGAATTTCCGCCAGGGAGGTGGAGCCCAAATGACGAACACCATCAAGATCATCAAAACGGAGGCCGCGAACAACAAAGCGTTGAAGCGCATTGAGCACCTCATGGGGACGGCGCGTCCCGGAACCTCTGAGGGCGATGAGCTCGAACTTTTGACCACGCTTGTGGAGCTGTATGAGAAGGAAAATGCTCCGATACTCCCGCCTTCGCCTGTTGAGGCCATCAGATTCCGCATGGATCAGATGGACCTGACCAACCGGGACTTGGTGCCGATTCTTGGCAGCAAGTCCCGGGTCTCCGAGGTGCTTTCCGGGAAGCGGCCTTTGACTTTGAGCATGATCCGGGCTCTCCGCAAGCATCTCGATATTCCCGCCGATGTGCTGGTGGATTCTCCCGAAGAACTGCCCCAAGAGCCCACGGGCATACAATGGGAGAACTACCCACTGAAAGAGCTTGTCCATCGAGGGTGGTTCCAGGGCCTCAAGCGTTGGAAAAAGGAGTTCTCCGCTCAAGCGGAAGAATTGATGCGAAACCTGCATGAACGTGCCGGTGGCGGCCCGTTTTGCGCTCCTGCGGCCTGCTTCCGCAAGGGGAGCCGCAGAAACGCCAAGGCTGATCCCTATGCCCTGCATGCCTGGATTCTCTGCGTGAAGGCTACTGCGACGCAGTTCCTGCAGAAGCATCGCAGCGAACTCGGGGCCTTTGATCCGAAGCGACTTGATGATGACTTTTTCCGTGAGATCGTTCGGCTGAGCGCTCAGGAAAACGGTCCCAAGGTGGCCCAGAACCTCTTGAAGGTGTATGGCATCCTGCTGGTCATCGTCCCCCATTTCGACAAGACCTATCTGGACGGCGCGGCCATGCTCCTGGAGGACGGCACTCCGGTGATCGGCCTGACTCTGCGTCATGACCGGATCGACAATTTCTGGTTTTGCCTTCTGCACGAACTGGCGCATGTCCGGGAGCACCTGCACAAGGACAACACGGACCTTGTTCTCGACGATCTGGATATTCTTGTCGATGATGGGATTGAAAAGCAGGCTGATATGATTGCGCGTGAGGCTGAACTTCCGGATAAAATCTGGAAGAAAAGCAAAGCATACCAGCTGCCGACGGCGCAAAACGTCCGGAGTCTGGCGAAATCGCAGAAAATACACCCGGCAATTGTTGCTGGACGAGCTCGCTTTGAGACAAAGAACTACAGGATGTTGTCCAAGCTTGTAGGGTTCAAAACCGTTCGCGAGCTTTTCGCGAATGAAATGCAAGGCCCAAGCGGGCATTAATATATACAAAGGCGAAGGCCGCCGTCTCAACTGGGAGAGCAGCGGCCCTTGGCATACGCGGAAACCGCGCATACGATGTCTGGTACACATTCGTTATGCGGCCTCCCTCGATATGTCAAGCTGTTCTCCCGCAAATGAAGACCCTCTGTGGGTCATGAAAGGAGCCCATCATGGGCTACAATCCGAAGCGTTCCTCTGCGGCCGTGGCGAGCCTTGCGGCTCAAGTCCTGCAGGACGGCAGCTCCTCTGGAGTCCAGAGGAGGCTGGCTGGTTCCGTGCTGTCGCAGACGAACACGGGCAATCAGACCGGGGCGGACCTGGAAGATCTGGCTTCGCGGGTTCTCCAGAGCGAAAAGTACAATGACCTGACCCAGACTTTGGCCGGGTCGGTGCTTTCGCAGTCCAACAAGGGCCGGTGATCAAGCCCGAGAGACAGGCCCCCGGTTCGCCGGGGGCCTTTTTCATCACACCTTCTCGGCGAATCCGCCACGTCTTCGAGCCCCAAAGGCTTCTCCCCTACCCCACACGCAAAACGGTCCGGTTGTGGCGCTGGAGGCTGACAAGCCCGTCGCGCACGGACTGAAGGAGGCCCTAACCTTTGACTATTCGGAGCGGGACGCAGTTTTTCGTCGCCCCGCCGTCGTCCCCCGAAAACCGTGTACAACCCTCGCTACTTTCTGCGCGTAGCGTGAAGCCCACCTGCTCAAGCTTTTTCACTCCTACAGGTTAGGCATGGCGGTTTTTTTAGTTGTCCTATTGATTCCAACAGTTCCCAGACAACAAATGACTGTCTGACCGGCCGGGATGGGCACATCGGTATATACTGTTGGTGAAAAGCTGCAAAAAAGATTCTTACCGAGGACCACCAGTTATCTTTTTGGACTCTTCTTGTTTCCTCCAAGCACGACTTGTTCCAGCGCATCCACGCCCTGCCGCAGGCGGGAATCTGCGGCGTGGTGATAGCCCTCATGCGCTTTCCGACTTCGGTGGCCGGTCAAAATCATTGAGTCCAATTCGCCAAGTTCGGCGTCCTGAAATGAGGAGAACGTGTGTCGTAAGTCGTGAATACGGACAGCGGCCAGCCATTCCAGCCCCTCGGTGTCGGCGCAAGATCGTTTGAGCGATCGCCAGAAGCCCTCCATCATGTCGTAGATGTTTTGCCCCGTCGGCCCGGCAAAAATCAGAGTATGGCCGTTTTTCATGGCCGCTCTGGCGATATTCAGGGCGGCTCTGGACAAGGGGACGGTCAGCGGCTTGCCATTCTTTGTTTTCGACCCGGGCATGACCAGCTTGTCCCCGACAATTTCAGAGGCAAGAAGGTTCGCGATTTCGCCCTTGCGACGGCCAGTTAGGATTGCGAATTTCAACGCCGCTCGGGCGGCCGGGAGGTTTTCGGCAAACCGAGATGAGCGATACTCGTGTCTGTTCATGAGGTTCCAGAGCATTCGGCACTGCTCCGGCTCCAGGGCAATGCCTTTGCCATCAGGATTTGTGGGAATGATAATGCCTTTTGTTGGCCGGAATTCAGCAACTACGGGATATAATTTCTTTTCAAAAGCAAAGGCTAAAAGCTGATTGAGCATAAGTAGAATATGCCGCCGGGTTCCTTGGGAGAGGGTCTTGCCGCCGCGCCGGGCTTTTTTCATGGACAGGCGTCGGAAAAAGTCCTGCACTCGTTCGGCGGTCAAGGCAGTCAGCGGGCTCCGTCCAAATTCAGGTTCGATATGATCACGCCACCTGGCCTCGTAATCTTTGATGCTGCGCCTGATTTTCGTCCCTGGAATGGTCGCGGCGGCATGCCAACGCCGCCAGATATCGCCCAGGGTCAAATTTTGACGAAGTGAGGCCGAGTCGCCGCCGGCGGCGACGACCCCTCGAATTTCTTGTTTCATGGCCTCTTCGGCGTCTCTGATGATGCGTTTCGGAGTCCCGGGAGGGAATGTCCGAGAATGCGAGGGTGTGCCCCGGCCCCCCTCCCGGATTTTGATTTGGATACTGGCGACTTTTGACGAGGTCCCGCATTTTGGGCAGGATGCGATATCGAGGGAATAAACCTTACCGCAAGGCACAGGACAGCGATAAAAAGCAGGCATTCCAGGTCTCCCTTTTGATCCGGCATATACCAGCTCCTGCCAGAAATGGGAACACCCCGGGAACACACTGGCAAGAAAGGCCCCTGAAAAAGCCTCAAAATCCATGAACAACCGGGAAGCGGCCAGACACATCAACATACTATAAAATAAAAAGAAAATATTGATTTCTAACCTTTATACTAACGGCCGGAAATCATTGCCGCCGGACTACGAATCCGTAG
>DNYQ01000182.1 GCA_003506745.1 Syntrophaceae bacterium | reverse complement strand
TGGAGTTGATTGCCGCAAAAAAGATCCTGCAAATGCATGGACAAAAGTCGGCCATTTTCGTCAGTTCACCCTATCATATGCGCCGCATTCAAATGATGGTGGATAAGGAATTCGGTTCGTTCTCCGGCTATTATTTTTCTCCGACACCCTACGAGGCAGCCCCGCTGAATGCCTGGGAGATGAAGGCGTCGGACTGGAAAAAAGTATGGAGAGAATATGTAAAGATTTTATGGTTTATGATCTATTCTCCATGGACAAAATCCTAATCAGTTGTCCGGTTTCAGGTAGGGCAAAGCCATTTGAACTTTTTTGAGCGCCTGCTTCTCGATCTGGCGGGCGCGTTCACGGGTAATATTGTATTTGTCGCCGATTTCCTGAAGGGTCAGGGGGTCGTCCGCCATGACGCGGTGCTGAATGATGTAGCTTTCCCGTTCATTGAGGGTGGCCAGGGCGCCGGCGATATCGCGCTTGACCAGGCTTCTTTCTTCATGCTTAATCAAGGATACTTCCTGGTTGTCGCCGTCATGCGTGAGAAAATCAAGATGGGAGGTGTCCCCGTCGTCATTGATGAATTCATTGAGTGACAGGTCGCGCGTCCCCATGCGCAAATCCATTTCCGCGACCTCCGAGCCTTTGACGCCCAGCGAATCGGCGATTTCAGAAAATTCGGGATTTCTTTTGGAAATGGTTTCCAGCTGCTTTTTGGCCTGACTTAATTTGAAGAAAAGCTTTCTTTGCGCCTGCGTCGTCCCGATCTTGACAATGCTCCAGGATTTGATCAGATAATT
Source organism: Syntrophaceae bacterium (assembly GCA_003506745.1). Lineage (GTDB taxonomy): Bacteria > Desulfobacterota > Syntrophia > Syntrophales > Smithellaceae > UBA8904. The sequence goes on along the minus strand of DNYQ01000182.1, from coordinate 3,831 downwards.
CTGAATATAGGCGCGAATCCACCAGACGGCGTAGGAAATCAGACGATAGCCTTTTTCAGGGTCGAACTTTTTAACGGCATGAATCAGCCCGATATTGCCCTCCTGGATAAGATCGGCCAGTTTGAAGCCGTAATTCCGGTATTCATGAGCGATTTTGACGACAAACCGGAGATTGGAGACGATAAGCTTTTGGGCCGCCTCCATATCGTTGTCTTTCTTCAGGCGCATGGCCAGCTTGAATTCCTCCTCGGCGGTCAAAAGGGAAAAACGGTTGATCTCGGTAATGTATAAGTCAAGAGTGCCGGTGACGACAGGTAACTTCAACGCTCTGGCCTCCTCCATAAATTAAGCATAAGCGCTTTGTATCGAAGAGTGAATTTGCGGTCAAGCAAATATTTACGCTTCCGCTTCAACTTCCACTTCAACTTCTTGACAGGCAAGCCCTGAATGTTTATTCTATGTTCAAAACAGTCTCAAGGAATGGAAATGAAATCCATTAATAAGACCATGATCGAGTCGGCCATCAAGCTGGCGAAAGAGGTCAAAGCCGGATGCGTGCTGGTGTGCATGGATGTTCGAAATGAGATCGCCGATCTTCCGGAAGACGTTAAACAATCGGTCAAGTTCGTTCTGGTGATGGGAGAGTCCGAAGAAATGCCGGAAAAGCTTGTCCCGATCGCCACAAAACTGGACATTCCCAGCGTGAATTTAACCCGCCTGGGTAAAATCAAGATCGCGATCGCCAAGGGCATTGTTTCCGGCCTGTTCAAAAAAGGCGATAAAATCATCTGCCTGTCCGGCGTGCCGAAATTCGGTTACGTGGACAGTATTTTCTTCCTCGATGTCGGGCGTGAGTTTGAAATTTTGACCTCCGATGATATCAGCGATGTCGTGGAGTCCGTGCAGCCGGAGGTATTCAATGCCGTTTTAAATATCGCCTGTGAACTGGCCGCGCAGGGCCGGGAGAGCCGGAAAGTCGGCACGATCTTTGTTCTGGGAGACGATGAAAAAGTCATGCAGCTGTCGCGCCAGATGATCATCAACCCCTTCAAGGGATATTCGGAAGAACAGCGTAACATTTTGAATCCGGAACTGGAGGAAACCATCAAGGAACTCTCCGCCATTGACGGCGCGTTTGTCATCAAGGCCAACGGTGCGATTATCACGGCAGGACGCCACTTAAGCGCGGCGCTGGAAAGCAAGGATTTCCCGTCCGGCCTGGGCAGCCGCCATATTGCCGCGGCAGGCATCACTAACGTGACAAAAGCTGTGGCGATGGTGATTTCACAATCATCGGGAAACGTCAGCATCTTTAAAAACGGGAAGCTCTTTGTGACGATTGAAAAACCCGTGGAATAGTAAAGAGGGAGATTATGAGATTCGATAAGTTTACATTGAAAGTACAGGAAGCGCTTCAGGACGCGCAGTCGCTGGCCGGAACGCTCGGCCATCAGGCCATTGAGCCGGAGCATCTGCTGGTTTCACTTTTGCAGCAGCAAGACGGCATTGCCGGCGCCATTCTGAACAAATTAAACGTTTCGCCCCAGAAGGTGGAGCAGGAACTCCATCATGATCTGAAAAAGCAGCCCAGCGTCGGAGGTGCGGGCACCGGCCAGGTTTACCTGGGCGGCAGGCTCAATAAACTGTTGGACAAGGCGATGACCGGCGCGGCGCAGCTCAAAGATGAATATGTCAGCGCCGAGCATGTGCTGGTGGCCATGTCTGAGGAAAAAGAAGGGCAGGCGGGTAAAATCCTGCGGCAAAACGGCATCACGAAGGACAATATTTTAAAAGTGCTGGTGGACATCCGCGGCAATCAGCGCGTGACCGATCCGAATCCGGAAGGCAAATATCAGGCCCTCGAACGCTACGCCAAAGACTTCAATGAACTGGCCCGCAAAGGCCAGTTTGATCCCGTCATCGGCCGGGATGAGGAAATCCGCCGCATCATGCAGGTGCTGTCGAGGCGCACCAAGAATAATCCGGTGCTCATCGGAGAGCCGGGCGTCGGCAAGACGGCCATCGTGGAAGGTTTGGCGCAGCGCATTGTCAACGGCGACGTGCCGGAAAATCTGAAAAGCAAGCGCGTGATCGGTCTGGACGTCGGCGCTTTGATCGCGGGTGCGAAATACCGCGGCGAGTTTGAAGAACGTCTGAAAGCGGTTTTGAAGGAGGTCATCAGCGCCGAAGGGGAGATTATTCTCTTTATCGATGAAATCCATACGGTCGTCGGAGCGGGCGCTTCTGAAGGGTCGATGGATGCCTCCAACATGCTCAAGCCGGCGCTGGCGCGGGGCGAACTGCGCTGCGTCGGCGCGACGACGCTCAACGAATACCGCAAGTACATCGAGAAGGACGCGGCCCTCGAGCGGCGCTTCCAGCCGGTTTTAGTCAAGGAACCGACGGTGGAGGACACCATCGCTATTTTGCGCGGCCTCAAGGAGCGCTACGAAGTGCATCACGGCGTCCGGATCAAGGATTCGGCCATTGTGGCCGCCGCTACCCTGTCTCACCGCTACATCGCCGACCGGTTTTTGCCGGACAAGGCCGTTGATTTAATTGATGAAGCCGCGTCGCGCCTGAGGATNNCGCGACAAGATTGAAAAGGAACTGGCCGAACTCAAAAGCCAGATGGATCAGATGAAAGCGCACTGGTCGTCGGAAAAGGACATCATCAAAAAGATTCAGCATATTAAAAGCCGGATGGAATCACTCAAGACCGAGGAAGCCGGCGCCCAGCGCGAAGGCAATCTGGCGCGTGCAGCGGAAATCCGCTACGGCAAGCTGGTGGCCCTGGACCGTGAGCTTCAGGAGGACCAGAAAAAACTGGAAGAGGTTCAGAAAAACAACCAGATGCTCAAAGAAGAGGTGGATGCCGAAGATGTGGCGGAAGTGGTCGCCAACTGGACGGGCATTCCCCTGTCGCGCATGATGGAAAGCGACGTGCAGAAGCTCATTCACATGGATGAACGGCTGAAGATGCGCGTGATCGGCCAGGACGACGGCATCCAGGCGGTGTCCGCCGCGTTGAGAAGAGCGCGTTCCGGTCTTCAGGACCCGAACCGTCCGATCGGATCGTTTATTTTTCTGGGGCCGACCGGCGTGGGCAAGACCGAGCTGGCGAGGGCCCTGGCGGAGTTCATGTTCGACAACGAGCAGGCCATGATCCGCATCGACATGTCGGAATACATGGAAAAGCATGCGGTGGCGCGCCTGATCGGCGCTCCGCCCGGTTACGTGGGCTATGATGAAGGCGGCTATCTCACCGAAGCCGTCCGGCGCAAGCCCTACAGCGTTTTGCTTTTTGACGAAATTGAAAAGGCGCACCCGGATGTGTTCAATATTCTCTTGCAGATTCTGGATGACGGAAGGCTTACCGACGGCCACGGCCGCACGGTGGATTTCAAAAACACGGTCGTCATCATGACCTCGAATGTCGGCAGTCAGTGGATTCAGGACCCGTCGCTCGATGAAGAAGAAAAGAAAAATCGTTCGATGGAAGCGCTGCGGGCAACCTTTAAACCGGAGTTCTTAAACCGCATCGATGACATCATCATGTTCCACGGGTTGACGCTTGCCGACATCAACCGGATTGTCGGAATTCAGTTGGGGTTGATCGACAGACGCCTGAAGGATCGTAAAATCAGCATTGAATTGACAGAAGCGGCGAAAAAATATATAGCCGAGCAGGGTTACAGCCCGGTTTACGGGGCGCGGCCGCTCAAGCGTTCGCTGCAGAAACTTGTTCTGGATCCGCTGGCGCTGGATATCCTGGCCGGTAAATTTACGGAAGGCGACCACATTGTCATCGGCGTATCCAAAGGGGAGATT
>DNYQ01000200.1 GCA_003506745.1 Syntrophaceae bacterium | reverse complement strand
CGGGCGTTTGGTCAGGGCAACAGCAAACGCCGTCGCTTCTTTCATCAGATCGGCGGCCGGGACCACTTTGTCCACCAGACCGATGGCCAGTGCTTCCGCGGGAGGGAGTCTTTTGCTGAAGAGAATAATGTCCAGCGCTTTGGATTTTCCCAAAAGCCTGGGCAATCTCTGTACGCCGCCCCAACCGGGCGTAATACCAAGGTTCACTTCCGGCAGGCCGATAAACGCCTTGGGGTTGTCCGCCATGATGCGGAAGTGGCAGGCAATTGCCGTTTCGCAGCCTCCGCCCAGCGCATGGCCGTTAATGGCCGCGATGTAAGGTTTGGTGGAGCGCGATATTGCATTCATGATGTCGTTGCCGTTGGGGCCTTTGGTGATGTTGGCGATGTCGGAGACATCCATGCCGGCGGAAAACCCTTTTTCGCCGGTGCCCGTGATGATCACGGCCCGCGTCTCTTTGCTTTTTTCAATTTCAGTCACGGCATGAAAAAGTTCTTCACGGACGCCCAGATTGACCGAGTTCATCGGCGGACGATTAAGCACGATGGTGGTCACAAAATCTTTTGTCGATACGATGATGTTTTTATACTCCATAAACCTTCTCCTTTCGTTAATGAACAAGGGGTTGCAACCCCTTGTTCTGTGTTTGTCTTTCATTTGTAGGGAATGGTTTCAAACCGTTCCCTACGCCTATCTCTTTTGATGCACCAGCCGCACGCCCGGATGCGGCACTTCAAAAAAAGGAACATTGGTTCCGCCCAGGTTCCCGATATAAGCCGTGCGGCGGTCTTTTCCTCCGAAACAGATATTGGCCGGACGATTGATCACGAAGCCCTGCGGGTCTTCCACGTATATTTCCAGCAGGCCCGGGGGATTGATAAATCCGACGGCGTTGGCGGCCGGGAAAGTGACCCAGAGGTTGCCGGCTTCGTCAAACGCAATGCCGTCGGGAAAGCCAAGCTTGCCTAAAAACTCGGGCCCGTAAACCTCGGCCTGTCCCACACTGTTATCAGCATTGATTTTGAAGCGCAGTACGCGGCGCTTCATGGTTTCGGCCACATAAACAAACTTTTCGTCCGCATCCAGCGCGACGCCGTTGGCAAAACAAATCCCGTCCGCAACAATCCGGGGCGGCCGGTTATTCTCCATCAGCACCAGGCATCCGTCCGGAATGGGCCCCTGCAGCGATGCGTCGATGTCGGGATTATCCGTAGAGTTGGAGACCCAGAGCCTGCCTGCAAAATCCAGAAAAGGGAAATTGGGCGTGAACATTCTTTTGCCCTGCGCCTCCGTCATCAGGACGGTGTGACGGCCTTCGAAGGACAAAGACTGAACTTCACCGTTGCCGATGTTGGCGACAATGCAGTTGCCGTCAGGATCGATGCAGATGCCGTTGGGCAGACCGCCCAGGTTTCCGAAAAAAGTCGTGCGACCGTTCGGGTCGATTTGTGAACAGCGTCCGTAGCCGTCCGCCGTGCATACGCTTCCGTCATCCAGCGCCATGACGCCTTCCGGCCGGGTCAATCCGCCACCGATGGCTTTTACATCACGCAGGTCAATTTTCATCGTAACCATCCTTTCTGGACTTGAAAGCAACGCAGTGCAGCGGGAGGCCCCGATGGACGGCTTCCAGGCATTTATTGCAGTAAACACACCGCGGTTTTTTCCCCGGATCGGTTTTCCAGTTGTTGATCAGGGCGGGCTCCGTAATCAGCGGGCGGCACAGCGAAATAAAATCCGCCTTCTGATTTTGAATGATGTCCTCCATCATGGCCGGCGATTTCAGGCCGCCCACGGCGATGACCGGGACAGAAACCTGTTTTTTGATTTCCGAAGCCCACCTGCGGAAATAACCCTGCCGGGCCGGTTCAAACAGGATGCTCATTCCAAAACCTTTTAATAGTTTTATTTATCGCGTTTCGATCTGTTCTTGTGTTCTGTGTTCTTGACCGGATTTACGCAAGCACCCTATCATGATTTGCGCGTCGCAGGCAATGATTTAGTCATCATTTTTTGTCGTCGCTCCACGACTTTTTATATTTTCGACCAGTCGCATAGGTTCTGACGGCGCTTCATGATTGTGATTGACATGCGGGGGACTTCTGTCTATACTCCCTGCCATCGAAAAATAAAAAAATACCGGAAACTTATGGATTTTATATGCTAAATCGCTTGGTAAGTTCTGTTTTTCTTGTTTTTATCGCTTTAACTTCGATTCTATTCTTCTTTATTGCCTTGCTTTTGCGCCTGATTTCTTATCCTTTTGACCGGCGCTTAAGGCTTCTGCATCTGTTTACCTGCTTTTGGGCTTCTTGTTATACATGGACGATGCCGGCCTGGCGGATTCGCATCGAGGGACGCGAGCATGTTCGCAAGAATATGGCGTATGTGATTATTTCCAATCATCAGTCGCAGCTGGATATCCTGATCGCTTTCCGGCTTTTCTTTCACTATAAATGGGTGTCTAAAATTGAAATCTTCCGGGTGCCGCTGATCGGCTGGAATATGGCGTTAAACCGTTACATCAAATTGAAACGCGGCGACATAGAAAGTGTTGCGCAGATGTTGCGGGAATGCAAAATGCACCTGGATGAAGGAAGCTCCATTTTCATGTTTCCGGAAGGCACCCGCTCGCCCGACGGCAAGGTGAAGGCGTTCAAGCTGGGCGCATTTCAGCTGGCGCGGGATAAGAAAGCGCCCATTCTTCCTATTGTCATCAGCGGGACAAACAAGGCCCTGCCCAAATACAGCATGAACTTTACCGGCGTGCAGAAAATATACATCAAGATTTTTGAAGAGATTCCTTATGCCGCATTTGCGCATCTTTCGGCACAGGAAACGGCGGAAATGGTGCGTCAGTTCATTATCGAAAAGCTGAAAGTGATGAACGAATATACCCTGGGTGGTAGCTGTCGTATTACTCAACGTATGTGTTTGTAGGGAACGGTCGCGACCGTTCCCTACGGGTTCGATATCATCTGTGATTTAGAAAGATCATTAATTCTTCAGCAGAGTGGCGCCGATTTTTTCCTGCCGGATTTGCAGACGTCTTTTTTGAAGGACTCCCAGTGATTCCATATCCCTTTGAAGATCAGTGTATTGGTCCGGCACGGGAATTTTCCAGCGTTCGGACAGTTGTGCGATGTCGGCGTGAAATTCCGCGGCAAGACGCGCAAAGGTAATACCGAGGGGAAGAGGGGAACCCCCGCCCCGATCAAGCCTGCCGGCTGCTTCATAGGCGATAATCCGCAGTGTTTGCCAAAGGGCGGAGAGAGCGCCCCATTCACCTTGCAATGCGCGGTCTGTTGACATAGAATTTATCCGGATGGCGGCCGCAAGCAGATCCAGTTGCGCGGCCATGCCGCCCAGCATGGGACCTGTCATCACCACATCTTCTATTTCTCCCAGGGGGACGACGATGTCCTGCCAGGC
>DNYQ01000209.1 GCA_003506745.1 Syntrophaceae bacterium | reverse complement strand
GTCCGGTAAACCACAACAGGCTCGCCGTCAACGAATATTTCTTCGTTGTCGGCCAGGGTGGTGCAATCCAGAAATTCGGCTTTTGTCTTTTCAAGCAGGAAATCGTTGCCCGGCGTATGATCGTAATGAAGATGCGTGTTGGTCACATACCGCAGCGTTAAATGGTGTTGTTTCAGAAACGACAGGATTTCCTGCCAGGCGCCGCCGTCTATGGCGATGGCTTCGGTTTTACCGTAAAGAAGATAAGCCAGGTTGTCGCCGTATCGAAATTGTTCAATGTTGAGCATGCCCCGTCCCTTTATTTCACGATTTTAAAAATCTCCTTGGCCTTCGGATCGGCGGCGGTTCGCAAAAGCTCGAACAAAACCATTTCCGTGGAGGTAATCTGCGCACCGGCGCTTTTGATGGCTTGTATGCCGACCTCGCAATTCCCGGTTGTTCGCGAAGAGACGGCGTCGGCGACCAGGTGGACGGTGTAGCCGTTGGCTATTAAATCCAGCGCGGTCTGGTAAACACAAACGTGGCATTCAATGCCGGTCAGGACGACATGGCGGCGGGTGAGGGATTCCAGATGATCGCGAAAGGCGGGCTCGGCCCAGCAGCTGAAGCTTTCCTTGGCGATGGGTTTTACCTCGCCCAATTCCTGCGCCAGTTGGGGAATGGTCGGCCCCAGTTTTTCCGGGATCTGCTCCGAAATCATCATCGGCAGGTTCAGCGCCCGAAATCCTCTAATCAGTTTGACGCTGTTGGAAAAAGTTTTTTCTTTGTCAATCATGGCCTGGGCCAGATTGCCCTGAACGTCGATCAGGATTAATACGGCGGCGGTGCGGCTTAACATGGATCCTCCAAAGTCGTCATGTCGGCAAAAACCGGCATCCGGAAAACGATTAAAAGACCGGATTTAAGGATTGCACTTCGCTTGTCTGATATGACGATGAACAAATTCTTTTCTACACAGTTAATAATTTGCTTAGGTCTTGTCAATCTTTATTATTACTGGTAAAAGGATAAAAAACCGGGGAAGAAAAATGACGCTGCCTGCTTTGGAAAATATCGTTTTGCATGAATACCGCGACGGTGTCTTTACGGAAGTATCTCTGCCGTTTTCCGCGGAGTACGCCGTGCTGTTGAAAATCAACGGCAGCCCTTACGTTACAATAGCCTGTTCCGGTAATCATCTGCGGGAACACATTACCGGATACTTGATGACCGAGGGCATCATCGGCGGCATGGACCAAATTGATAAAATGGAAATTGACGAGGAAAATCTTATCGTTAATGCTGTTTTGGCCAGGGATAAAATCATTGCGGAAAAGCTTGAACGGATTAAAACCATTACGGCCGCGGGGGGCCGAACCAAAAAAGACCTGCCGTCTGATGCGTTGATGCGCAAGCATCTGCCGGAGGTGCGGGCGGAGGTTGTCCTTCAATCCATGAGCGAGTTTCTTACCTATTCCCGGGAGCATGAGGCCACGCACGGTGTCCACAGCGCCGCCCTGTATTCGCTTGCCGGAGAGCGCCTGGTGTTCTTTGACGAGATCGGCCGGCACAACGCCATCGACAAAGTCATCGGCTATGCGGCGGTGAATCGCCTGACGCTGGAAGACAAAATGATCTGTTCGACCGGGCGCATTTCCAGCGAAATCGCTTTTAAATTCATCAATGCCCGCGCGCCGGTTCTGATAACGCGTGCGTCGCCCACAACGATGAGCGTCAGGCTCTTACGGCAATATAATATTCTGAGCATCATCCGCGCCGTCAACGGCCGGTTCTTTGTCGTGAACGGCAAAGAAAAAATCAGGCGATAGGTGCAAAGGGCAATGGGTTATTCGAGCAACCGATCTATCTGATAAAAAAGGAGGAAGCAGATGCGGATCATTAATACCAATATTAAATCAATGGCTTACATTGCTCTGTTGCTGTTCATTTTTTTCTGCTTTCTTGCGGCAACAGCCGATGCCGCCCCGCAGGTGAAAACGGATAAGGATGTTTACGGCCCGGGCGAAACGATCAAGGTGAATTTTTTCAACGCGCCCGGTTCCAGTCGGGACTGGATATGTATCGCGGCGGCAGGAGCCAAAGATGACGATGCCGGGGATTATAAATACATGCCTGGCGGCGAGAGTCAGGGGGTCCTGACCTTTGACGCGCCTCAGCCGGGAAAATACGAAGTGAGGGCCTATTACAATTACAGCCGCAATGGCTATGTGGTTTCTGCGCGTTATGGCTTCACCGTGGGAGCGACGGCCTCTCGCGCGGAGGCGGTGGCGTCTTCCACCACGCCTGCTCTCGCTCCGGAAATTATAAAACCGGTGGAAGCTCAGGCGGCAACTTATTCTCCGTCCGGCGATGGGCCAATCAATGTTGCTGTTTTTCATTTTACGCCGCTCAGCATGGATGCATCCCATTACGGCATTACGGTGACCAACACCTTGATCAATATACCCAAAATGCAGTCCACCTTTATTGTTGTAAACAGGAAAGATCTGGAGATTTTCCTTGCGGCCAATAATCTTCAACAAAGTGACCAGATCGATAATATGGTCGATATTGGAGGCAGGCTGGGAATGAATTTTGTAATCGCCGGCAACGTCATAAAAAGGGGGTCAAGGATCATAACCACCTATAAGGTGGCCAGTGTTGCGCGGAGGGCTGTCATTTACACCAATCAATTCACGTCCTCGGGGGAAGCCGACCTGATCAATAATATTACGAAAATGAGCGACGCCATTATTGCGGCCATCCAGCGCAGCAAGTATTGAGTTACCGGTTTGCGTACGTCGTCCCACCATTTTAAAATGCACTTTTCTGAAGAGTTGCCGTTGTAGTTCCAGATTCCGTCTCATATATTTCCTTCAATCATGCCACTTTTTTCTTGACAAACCGATTTCGTTGATCTAAAGACTACTAAAACGATAGTAATGGTAGTATTCATGCAAGGTGNNTTTCTTAAGGATATTGCCAAAGGAGAAAATATTTCCGAGAAATACCTGAGTTTAATCATCATCCCTTTGAGGGGAGTCGGTTTGATCAACTCTGTCCGTGGAGCACATGGGGGATACAATCTCTCAAAAGAGCCTTCGCAGATCACTTTAAAGGAAATTGTGGATGTTTTAGAGGGAGATTGCTCCCTTGTTGATTGTGTAAAGAATCCTGCTTCGTGTTCAAGGGTGTCCATATGCGCCAGCCACGACATATGGGAGAGCATCGGCAATACAATTTCGGAGGCATTAAGTTCGATTACCCTGGATATGCTGGTAAAAAAGAATCAGGAAAAAGCGGGAAATACGATGATGCAGTATATCTAAAAGGATGGGATCTTGCATGGAACTTGTTGAAAAGATAAATAAATTAAAACAAGAGAGAAATGCCGTCATTCTGGCGCACAATTATCAGATACCCGAAGTCCAGGACATTGCGGATTATGTGGGCGATTCACTGGGGCTCAGCATCCAGGCATCAAAGACGACAGCGGATGTCATTGTGTTTTGCGGCGTTTATTTCATGGCGGAGACGGCAAAGATACTTTCGCCTGACAAAAGGGTTCTCATCCCGGACAAAAAAGCCGGCTGTCCCATGGCGGATATGATTACCGCCGAAGATCTTCTGAAACTGAAGGCACAACATCCGAAGGCGAAGGTTTTGTGTTATGTGAATACAACCGCCGAGGTGAAGGCCGAGTGTGATATCTGTTGCACATCAGGGAATGCCGAGAAAATTGTCCGCGAAGCTTTTCAGCAGGATGACGATATTATTTTTGTGCCCGATCAATATCTCGCCGACTACATGGCAAGGTGCGCCGGTCGCGAATTTATCTTATGGAAAGGATTCTGCCCTTCTCACGTGAGAATACTGCCGGAAGATATCGCGAGGGAAAGAACGCTCCATCCGGATGCGGAAGTCATCGTGCATCCGGAATGTGCGCCTGGCGTCACGGATCTGGCCGATCAGGTTTTATCCACGGAAGGAATGTG
>DNYQ01000301.1:1781-2819 GCA_003506745.1 Syntrophaceae bacterium | reverse complement strand
CAACTTGACAAACATTTTTTTAAGGCTTACTCTCGAGCTGGTAATACCACCAGCCACAAAAGCAAAAGGAGAAGCAATGCTCGAACCTTTAATCGAACCCCTTCGCACAGACAGCCTCAAAGATGTATTTGTGCTGCGGTTTGAAGAACTGATTCTTTCCGGAAAAGTTAAAATAGGCGAAAAACTTCCATCGGAACGGGAGCTTGCCCTGCAGCTGGGCGTCAGCCGCCCGGTGGTGCATGAAGGCCTGGTTGAGCTCGCGGCACGAGGGCTGGTGTCTCTCAAACCGCGCTTCGGCGCCACCGTCAATGATTACCGCAAGGAAGGATCCATTACGCTGATGGCCTCGCTGATCCAGTATCAAAAAGGCAAACTGGAACCCGAGCTTCTGGAAAGCCTGCTGCAGATCAGAATGCTTCTGGAACCGGCCTTTGCGAAACTGGCCGCCCAAAACCGGACCCCGGAACAAATCCGGGAATTTTACGGTATTCTCGAAAAAGAAAACGCCGTGGACAGCCGGAATATTCAAGCCATAACGGATCTCGATTTTGAATTTCATCTGCTGATTGCCGTCGCTTCCGGCAACACGGTTTATCCGCTGCTCTTAAATTCGTTTCGCCCGGTTTACACAAACCTTTCCGGCCAGTTCTTCAAGGACGCAAAGGTATTCGCTGTTGTCCGCAATTACCACAGGAATATGGCCGCGGCGATTGAATCGGGAAAGGGATCCAAGGCTATGTCGGTCATGAAGGAAATCCTGCAGCATGGAGAAAAGCATCTTCGCAAGATGATTGGTTAAGGAAGAATCACCGTTTAAAGGCACAGGCTGCAAAGGGAGGTTGATATGAAAACCGTTTTAGCATCCGAACACACACTCAAAGAGCCCCGGCAATTATCCGGCCGCATCCAATGGCTCCGGGATTATTACTTCCGGGGAACCGAGCGGACCTGGAATAATGAATCCACCTGCTGGACGACCGGAACACCCTGGGACGTCATCTATAATGAACTGACCTTTTATATCGTCCCGGAAACCTA
>DNYQ01000301.1:0-1742 GCA_003506745.1 Syntrophaceae bacterium | reverse complement strand
GGAAACGCCGGCGCCACCAGCGGCCATCTGATCCCCGGCTATGAGCGGCTGCTGAATATCGGCTGGAAAGGCGTCTATGCGGAACTGATGTCTTTTTATAACGCCCTGGACAATGCCGAACGCGCCGGATCAAAGGGTGCGCAGTTGAGGGCCATGATGACCGCTTCCACCATGGCGCGCGATCTGGCTTCAAAATACCAGGTCCTGTGCGAAAATCTGGCCCGGACAGAACCGGACGTGCAGCGCGCCGCCGAGCTTCGAACCATGGCAACCCATTTAGGCCGCGTTCCGTGGGAACCGCCGGCAACCTTCTGGGAAGCCGTGCAGGCGCTCTGGCTGAATCACATGCTGGTGATGACGGACGAAAACTATCCCGGCGCGGGTGTTTCCTTCGGCCGGGTGGACCAGTATCTTTATCCCTACTACCAAAAATCGATCCTCGACGGCATGACCCGGGACTGGGCCAAGGAAATTCTGAAGTGCTTCTGGATTCATGCCAACACCGCTTACGACGCCATGATCCGCAACGGCAACCAGGGCATCACCGCCGGATTCGGCCAGTTGATTACCCTGTCCGGCCTCGGGGCGGAAGGCCTTGATATGACTAACGATTTGACATACATCATGCTCGAAGTCATTGACGAAATGTCGCCTATTCTGGAGCCCAAACCGAATGTGCGCCTGCATCAGCAAAGCCCCGACGCGTTGTATGATAAAGTTGTGGAAATGATTGAATCCAGCCAGGGCGCGCCTTTCCTGCTGAATTTCGATGAGCGCTCCATGGCCGGCATGATGCTGGAGGCGAAAAAAGCCGGGCTGACCCATCTGATCAACAAAGATAACGTTCATGAATACGCGCCTGTCGGATGTTTGGAAAATACCATGGTCGGCAATGACCGCTCCGGAACGGTGGACAACAATCTCAACCTGCTTAAAGCCGTGGAGCTGGCGCTTACCGGCGGCAAAGATCTTCTGCCCTTTTATGATCCCATGACGGGGAAAACGGAGACTGTCAGGCAGGACGGCCCCCGTACTCCNNCCCGCTTTTTCCCAACACCCTATCTTTCCTGCATGATCGCGGGCTGCGCCGAAAAAGGATTGGACGTCACGCAGGGCGGCGCTCAGATAAGTTTCACCACGCTGGAAGCCGTCACTTACGCGACAACCGTGGATTCGCTTTTGGCCGTCAAATATCTGGTCTTCAACAAAAAGGCCTGCACGCTGCCGGAGCTGGTGGCCGCGCTTAAAGCCAACTGGCAGGGACACGAAGTGCTTCAGGCCATGGCCAAAAATCGCGCTCCCAAGTACGGCCGCGACGATGATGAAGCGGACGGACTGGCCCGCAGGGTCATGCAGCTCTGGTGCGATGAAACGTGGAAGCACCGGACAAAAGCCACCGCACGGCGATTCCGGCCGGGCATGCTCAGTTGGAACTACTGGGCCGGCGACGGCTATATCATGTCGGCCAGCGCCGACGGACGGATAAAGGGGCAATTCCTGTCCAACGCCATCTGTCCGTCCAACGGAGCGGATATTCACGGCCCGACAGCCAATGCCAATTCCGTCGGAAAAGTGCTGGGTGGAAAAGCCGCGGACGGCCGGGGAGACTGGCTGGATTATCTCAACGAACTCCCAAACGGAGCCAGTCATACGATCACATTCAACCCGTCGATTCTGCGCGATCCGGTGCACAAGGATAAATTCAAGGCGTTTCTGAAGGGCTATACCCTGAACGGAGGCAC
>DNYQ01000151.1 GCA_003506745.1 Syntrophaceae bacterium | reverse complement strand
GGCCGCGGCCGAAGCGATGAAAAAAGCGCTGGCCTATCTGGAGCCGCTGCTCAAAAAAACGGCCGCCGCCGAAAAGGGCAAGGTCATTCTGGCCACCGTCCGGGGCGACATTCACGACATCGGCAAGAATATTGTCGCGCTGCTTTTGAGAAATTACGGATATTGTGTTATTGACCTGGGCAAAGATGTCCGGGACGACGTGATCATTGAGGCGGCCAAAAAAGAGAAGCCGGATGTGATCGGCCTTTCCGCTTTGATGACCACGACCATGGTCAATATGAAAGAGGTTATTTCGCTGGCCCGCGCTCAAGGCATCAAAACCGATTTTCTGGTCGGCGGAGCGGTGGTGACCCAGGCGTATGCCGATTCCATCGGCGCGTCCTTCGCCAAAGACGGTGTGGCTGCCGTCAAAGCGATTGAACACTTAATCCATAAGTAAGAACGATTTCCATGACGATGCAGCGACAAAACACATTATTGAGCATTGGCGCCTCGCTCGGGCTTCACGGGCTGGCGGCGGTCATTCTGATCTTCGGGCTGTCCGGCCATGCGATGATCCCGCAAAACTTAAATACGCTTGATTTTGTATGGGTATCAATCGCCGCCAAGGATAAGGCGCCTTCCCCGCCTGTCGCCAAAACCGCCGGGAAAAATGCAACCTTCACGGATCGTCAAGGCCTTACAGAACCGGAAATGCCGGCCATACCGAACATGCGTGTGGAGCCGCAAACAAGCCCTTCAGATTCCGATAAAACCGCCCCCGACGGCATCGCGCTTGCTTCCGGAACAAAAACAACCGCCCAAGCCGAAGCGGACGGCCGCAAACCTGTTTCGGATACCATACGAATGCAGGCGCCGTCAGGCGCTCCTCCCGTTTTTTCCACTGCTTATCCCCGATACCGGGAAAATCCACCGCCCGGATATCCGGAAATGGCCCGTCAGCGGGGGTATGAAGGCGTTGTGCTGGTGGCGGCTGAAATATTGACGGACGGACGCGTCGGCAAAGCCTGGGTCAGGCAGTCATCCGGTTATGCCATCCTGGATCAAACCGCGGTCGCCGCCGTCAAGGACTGGAAATTTGTGCCGGCTAAGAAGTCCGGCATCCCTTATAAAACATGGGCGGAATTGCCCATCAAATTTGTCATCAGCGAAAAAAATTCTCACTCATGAGAAATTGCCACGGAGGAAAACATTATGTCCATCGATAAAAGCATTGCCAGGGAACGTCTTGGTGAAATCATTCTGGAGCGTTCCTTTAAATACAGCGACAATCCGCCTTTTACGCTGGCTTCGGGCCGACAGAGCAATTTTTATTTCAACTGCAAGCCGACCACGCTCGATCCGGAGGGTATGAATCTGATCGGGGAGGTCATTTTTGATATGATCCAGGATGCCCCGGTAACGGCGGCGGGGGGACTGACGCTGGGGGCGGATCCGATTGCCAACGCACTGGCCGTTATTTCCTTCCAGAAGGGCAAGCCGGTCAAATCGTTCATCGTGCGCAAAGACGTGAAGGACCACGGCACGAAAAGCGCCATCGAGGGCAATGTNNCTGATTGACCGCGAAGAAGGCGGAAGGGAAAATATCCTTCAGCACGCGGATTGCGTGCAATCCGTTTTTACGCGGACTGAAATTATGGCGTTGCGCGCGGAAATCATGTCGGGACAGTAATGGACATGAAGAAAATCATCGCGCACGCCTGTTTGCTGTTGACTGCCGTCCTGACTGTCTTTTGCTTTGGCATTGAAGCCTCCGTCATTCCCGTCACCAAATTCCGCTCGCCGGATCTGCCGGGGGGAGCGCCCGCCGGCTGGGCCCTGGAGAAAAAAACCGGCACGCCGTCTATAAAAATGGCCAAAGACGGAGGCCATTATTATCTGCATCTTTTGTCGCAGGGCAACTCCTCCTTTGGCGTGCGCACGTCGGCGCGCGTCAACGTCAAGGAATTCCCAATTATTTCATGGCGATGGAAAGTCGATAAGATGCCCGTCGGCGGCGATGTGCGGAAAAAAGCAACCGATGACCAGGCCATCCAGGTGTATATCGCCTTTAAGGAAACCGGATTTCCGGCCGTCTTGAATACGCCCGTCGTCGGTTATATCTGGGATAATGAAGCGCCGAAAGGCTGGAGCGGCCGCAGCAGGCAAATCGGCGGCGATAAAATGCGCTACATCGTTTTGAGGAACAAAACGGATAAAACAGGCCAGTGGTACACGGAACACCGCAATGTTTATGAAGACTACAAAAAACTCTTCGGCGACATCAACGGGGGCGGACCGCTGGGCGTGACCACCGGCCTGCAAGTTCACATCAACACGCAGCGGACCAAAACGCCCGCCGAAGCCATGATCGGTGAAATATACTTCAGCAGCGAAACAAAAGATGTTGCGGTCACGGAGGCCGCCAAGGAAAAAATCGTCGCGCAGACGCCCGTGATTAAGGCTGCCCCATGGAAATCCTTAGCGCCGGCGCTCGAAGATTTCAGCAAACCCGGCTGCGTCAACATCAGCATTGCATTTGACACCAATTCCGCGCAGGTTGACGCCATGACGCCAGGCAACGTGCAAACCATCATGGAATATCTGGTAAAGTATCCGAAAGACCAACTCGTCATCACCGGCCATACGGACAGTGTCGGCTCCAACGATTATAATATGGCGCTGGGAAGAAAGCGCGCCGAAAGCGTTAAGNNATTGCCGACAACGGCACACCGGAAGGCCAGGCCAGAAACCGCCGGGTGACGATCCAGGATTGTCCGGATTAAAAAATTATTTCCATACAAGGAGAAGAGCATGTCGCAAGTAAAAGCGCCGCAACCGACCTTGCAGGCCGGTTATATCGTCAATGGTTTCAAAGTGTTACGCGTGGAAGTGATCAAGGCCATGCGTCTTACGGCCTACGAGATCGAACATCTGAAAACCGGCGCGAAAGTTTTACACCTGCACGCCTTTGACCGTGAGAATTTATACGCGATAGGTTTTCGCACGCCTCCGGCGGATTCCACGGGGTTGCCCCATATCCTGGAACACTCCGTGCTGGCCGGTTCGGAAAAATATCCGCTCAAGGACGCCTTCAAAGAATTGATGCGCTCCACGATGCAGACGTTTATCAACGCTTTCACTTACCCGGACAAAACCCTTTACCCGGTGGCCAGCCAGATCCAGGCGGATTTTTTTAACCTCGCGCGCGTTTATACCGATCTTGTTCTGCATCCCCGGATGCTCAGGGAAACCTTCCTGCAGGAGGGCCATCATCTGGAATTTTCCACGCCCGGTGATTTGAAAAGCGATCTCATCATTTCCGGCATTGTCTATAATGAAATGAAAGGCGCCTACTCGTCGCCCGACTCCCTGACCTACAAGGCTATTCAGGAAAATCTTTATCCCGACACCGTTTATGCGCTGGATTCCGGCGGCGACCCGGAGGTCATCCCCACGCTCACGTATGAACAATTCCGGGAGTTTCACCGGAAATATTATTCGCCGACAAACGCGCGCTTTTTTATCTATGGCGACATCCCGACCGCCCTGCATCTGGCGTTTCTGGCGGAGATGCTTGCCGGTTTTGAACGGGTGGCGGTGGATTCATCCATTAAAAGCCAGCCATCCTTTGCCGGCCCCCGGCGTGTATCCGGCGTGTATCCCGTGGATCAGGACGAAACGCTGGAAAACAAAACCATGGTCAACCTCGCCTGGATGCTCTCGGAAAACACGGATTTTGAAACGACCATTTTGCTGGAAATACTTTCCGGACTGCTGGTGGGCAGCGCGGCTTCCCCTCTGCGTAAAAGCCTGATCGACTCGGGTCTGGGAGAAGACATGTCGCCGGTTTCCGGCATCGAATCCGACCTGAAGCAGCTGATGTTCTGCGCCGGTTTGCGCAATGCAAAAAGCGCCGACGTAAAGGCCATTGAATCGCTGATTCTCGACACCCTCAAGAAGATTGTTGCTTGCGGATTCGACCGGGAACTGATCGAAGGCATTTTGCATCAGGTCGAATTTCACGGCAAGGAAATTTCCCGTGGATCTTACCCTTACGGCATTACGCTGATGGGCGGCGTTTTTCAAACCTGGCTCTATGACGGCGATCCCCTGATCGGCCTGGATTTCTCCCGCGCGATTGAAAATATTCGCGCGCATCTGGCGGATGACCCGCAAATATTTCAGCGCCTGACCCAAAAGTGGCTGCTGGATAACCCGCACCGCCTGCTGGCCGTGATGGAGCCCGATCCCGATTTCAACCAAAAAAATGAAGAGAAATTAAAGGGAAAGATGGCCGCCTGGAAAGCCGGTTTAACCGGGGAGCAATTAAGGGAAATCGACGAGCAGGCGGCGCGCCTGAAAGCCTTTCAGTCCGCTGCCGATTCATCCCAGGCCGAGGCGACGCTGCCGAAATTGAAAATGGAAGACATTCCCCGGGAAGTGGAAACCATTCCAACCCAGAACAAATCCCTGGCGTCCGTGAACGTTTTGGAGCATGACCTGTTCACCAACGGCATTGCCTATGTCGATCTGGCGTTTGACATCGCCTCCGTTCCCGAAGACCTTCAGCTTTACCTGCCGCTTCTGGGAAAAATAATGAGCGGCATGGGAGCGGGGGGATTCACTTATGACGAAATGGCCAAACGTATCGCGCTTAAGATGGGCGGATTCGGTTATGACCTCTCGGCCGGCTTTTCCGTGGATGCGACCGCGACCTGGCAGAAAATGATCTTCTCCTTCAAGTCGCTTTATCGCAATGTCGAAGAGGCCTTCCTGATCGTCGGCGATATCCTCTGCGCGGGAGACTTGAATCAGGAAGCGAGAATGCGCGATTTAATCGCCGAACGAAAAAACAATCTGCAATCCTCCATCGTCCCGTCCGGACATATCTTTGCCAAACGGGCGGCGGGAGCGGCGCTGACGCTGCCCGCCTATCGGGATGAGCAGTGGCATGGCCGGACCCAGTTGCGTTTTGTTCACGAGCAGGCCGACGCGTTTGATCACTCCGCGAAGAACCTGCGCGAAAAACTGGAGCAGTTGAAAGCGATCGTCCTTTCTAAAAACAACCTGACCCTTAATGTGACCGCGGACGCGGATGGTTTGAGGCTGGTGGAAAAACAGATCGGCGGGCTGCTTTCCAAACTGCCCGCGGGCCAGGCCGCCGGCAGGCCGGGCACACCTTTGCTTGCGCCCGTCCAGGCGGGGATTGCCGTTCCCACACAAGTCTCTTATGTCGCCCGCGCGTTGAAAGCGCCCGCATACAACGACCCGTCTTCCGCGCTTCTGATGCTGGCCGCGAGGGAACTTTCCAACAGCTACCTTTACAGGCATATCCGTGTTCAGGGAGGTGCTTACGGCGGGATGTCTTCCTTCGACGCAACGACGGGAATTTTTGCGTTTCTATCCTATCGCGATCCGCACATCGTCGAAACGCTGAGTGTCTTTCAGGAGGCCCAGACATTCTATTCCCGAAATGACCTGACCGCCGAGGATCTGGAAAAAGCCGTCATCAGCGCGATTGGCGCGCTGGATAAGCCCCTTGATCCGGCGGGACGAGGTTACGTGGCCCTGATCCGTCATTTTGCCGGCGCAACGGATGCGATGCGCCAGTCCTTCCGCGATCAAATATTTGCCGCGACACCGCGGCAAGTCCGGGAGGCGCTGTCCGGCTATTTTGAGAAAGCAGCCCTGTCCAGCGCCGTCGCGGTTTATTCCTCCCAGGAAAAACTGGAGGAAGCCAACAAAGTTCTGAAGAACAAACTGAATCTGGAAAAGCTGACGGAGGGATAGGGGAAAAGGCATCATGACGGAGGCGATGGATAAAGACCGGGGTTAAGGGAAAAGGAGTGAATCAATCATGAGCATTTCAGAATGGCTGGACAATATGGAAGCCCGCGGCGTCGATGTGTCGCATATTATTTTGCCCGAACACCTGGCAAACGAGGATGAACCGGATGAAGCGCTTTATTTTAAGGAAATCCGGACATGCAGTGTTTTGTGCACCGGGAATCATCCGTTTGCCACTGTTGAACGATTCGGGAACTGGTATATCAGCCGGGGGCGCGATAAAGAAGCGGGGCCGCATACTACCAGACCGCCGTGGTGGTTCATCACCCGGGATAAAGGCCTCGCCGTCAAAACAGCCCGATCGCATATAGAAGAATAATTTTTTTGGCGGCAGCCTGCTACACCGGATCTGCCGGCTCCTTAACAAGAAGCAACTCCGCAATGCTTCCCGTCATGATCTTGGCCGGAAGTGGATGGGTCCGGTAAACCGGCAAACCTCCGCTGCCTGACAGGAAGC
>DNYQ01000184.1 GCA_003506745.1 Syntrophaceae bacterium | reverse complement strand
CTAAGGGAAAAATCACTCAGCTTGGATTCTCGCAAGGTTCTACGCCCTACAAATTTGTCAAAGACTGGTGCCTGCTTACTTTGCTCGTGAATGAAAAGGATGACGTTTTCGGTATAACAGTAGAAGTATTGAATTAAACATAGACTCATATAACAGCAAACACAGGTTACCATCACTGGATAATTCTGACCGGGGTAGTCGGCTGGAGCCGGCCTTTGGACTTCAAATCCATAGGGCAAACGATAAAGAAGTTTGCTGATCAGTTCGATTCTGAACCCGGCCTCATTTTTTTCAGAAACAAACGGGATTCACCACCATCATCTGCGATACATCAGCGATGAACATTCCGGACGGATTCTTTCTAATCTTTTTTCGCATCACATCAGCCTTCATCCATCTCCCCGCTGACCTGAAAGCGCTTCATGAATCTTTTATCGATATAATTTTTCAAGACAAAAGCGAAGAGACCGGAAACAACCAGGGAACGCCAGGAGAGGATGCCCCGATTGTCTCCCATATTCAGGATGGAAAGATATCTTTTTTGTGGTTTAAAGGGGATAAGCTTTCCGCAAGATAGTGCGGCAGCAATGTTCCGATAGAGAACCGGTCCCTGTCTGACGTCATAAACGCCTACGCGATCAAGACGCCCCGGGGCAAAGCTCACACAGTCGCCTCGCCGAATATCCGCGGATAATGAACGGATTGGAGACACTCATTCACTTGCATCCCGCCGTCTTCGTCAACCTGAAATCCCGAATCCCGAAAAACCTGCAGGCGGGAAGACCTTGGCTATGGATAACCCAATTGATTGCATAGTTAAAAAACGTTGGAGGAAAACAAAATAAAACACTAATACAGCATCCAGGGCATCTGCGGCATCAGAACTGCGTAAGGAGAACCCTCGTATAACCTATGGGATAAGGTTATCTCCGAACTCCCGGCTTTAGACAGAGGCAGCTCCGCGATGAAGACAGGTCTTGTGGTAACCAACCCGCGAATATCAGAATGATCAATCGTCGCTACTCAAGGTTCTGATCCGGCATATGCCCTGGAATATAACGAACAGCATAACCACATAAAATAGGTGGACAGGAGATACCCTTTTCCACTTGACAATTAACAACCATGTCAGCTTAATAGCAAGAGCTAACATTATCCCGCGCGCGAAGCGGGGGAGGGATTGCTGCGTTCCACCTTGTATATCAAAGTTATATGGGCGCTGCGTTAAACCGCATCCTTCGTCATGGCCTGGATTTTTTTGCTGTGCATTTGAACAACGGGGCCGTCTTCACGCCAGGCGTGGCAGGTGTTGATCAGATATTTCAGGATAAACTTCATGCGATCCGGATCGAACGCCACCGGTTTTCTCGACTGATGCGCGGCAAATCCCTGGACGGCCGTCGGGGCCATGGCCAGAAGGAGCTCCAGCAAATGGGTGCAGCCTTTGGTGCCACCCACTAATTTTTTGACTTTTGCCGTGAAGCCCCGGGTAATGATCATGCCCTTGACGGGGGAAAGACACTGAAGCGTCTCCCGGCACACGTTCCGCGGCACGGAGATCAGATCAGCGTCAACATCTTCGATGACAAAACTGGAACAGTTAATCAACAGGCGGATGCCCATGTGATGAATGACGCCGCGGGGAAACGTTTCACCGGTGGGCGCATGGGTTTTCTGATAGCGATCATCTTTCAGAAAGCCTTCCACAAGAATTCTTTGTTCGTCGTATTCGTAAGTCGATATTTCAATCTTTCTGGTATGCAATTTTTTCTTTTTTGATTTCCAAAGAGTCTGCATTTCATTCTCCTTCTTCTTTCATAACCCGATTACTCAGGGTCCCGATCTTTTCAATTTCAACGTTGATGATGTCGCCATCCTTAAGAAAGAGCGGCGGTTGGCATGTAAAGCCAACGCCGTCGGGCGTGCCGGTCAGAATAACGGTGCCCGGCAGCAGAGTCATCGACCGGCTCAGGTTGCTGACGATCGTCCGGATGTCGAAAATCATTTCCGACGTTCGGGACTCCTGAACCACCCGGCCGTTAAGGATGGCACGGATCGCGAGGTCATCCGGATTGCCGATTTCATCTTTTGTGACGATCCATGGCCCCAGCGGACAGAAAGTGTCAAAGCTTTTGCCTCTGGCCCACTGGCCTTTTTGCTTTTCAAGCTGCCAGTCACGCGCACTGACGTCGTTAGCGCAGGTATAACCGAAAATATAATCCATAGCCTCGTCGGATCTGATGTTTTTGGCGGTCTTGCCGATGACGACGGCCAGTTCCGCTTCATAGTCCACGAGGGCGGGGCCTGCTGTGGGCAGGATAATGGGGCTGACCGGTCCGGTGAGGCTGCTGGTGGCTTTGATAAACAAAATCGGCTGGTCCGGGTAGGACATGGCGGTCTCATCGCCATGTTTTTTATAATTGATGCCCATGGCGAGAATGTTGACGGGCACGATGGGCGGAAGAAGTTTTTCGACGGTCGCCTGTTTTTTCGTGAGGGTGTAGTCGCCGAAAATATCGCCTCCCATAATTATTGCGGAACCGGGATGGTCGGAGGAATAAGCGCCACACAACATTTCTCCCTGTTCGGAAATAAAACGGATGATTTTCATTTCACCAAAGCTCCTTTTCCAGAATAGCATTAAATTGAGCAAAAACCTTGCGGTTACTCAAAATCGAATCATGGGTGCAGTCAAAACCCAGTGAATTTGCCGCCCCTGAAACGGCCCGGTGATCGACCGCCGCGTCCCCGCATAGTCTGTCTTGTTTTCCATAAAAATTGTAGTGACGAATGGTTGCAGGCAGTCTGGTGTCCATCGTGGTTTGAATAAACTCACATTGTGTTCCGAGATCAACCCAGACCGGGATGCTCTTGTGGGGCAGCACCCGGGAAGCATCGGCCAGGCCGAATCCGCTCCAGGGCGTAGCGAAGGATACGAACAGCCGGACGAAGTTGTTTTGAAGGTCCGAAACATGCCGGTTCAGGAAAGAGCGGGTTGTCAGTCCGCCCACGCTGTGCGCCACGACGGCCATTTTCTGAAAATCGTATTTTTCGTGCAGCTCCCGCAACGCTTCGTTGAGCAGGTCCGCGGCGAGGTTCAGGCGGATTCCCGACGGATAGTAAAAGAACCAGGGCTGATAGCGGCTGCGGTCCAGCCGCATATAAAAATAAATCCAGTTATACGGGGTTCCTTCCGTGCCATGCACGAAAAGAACGGGTATCTTCCGGGGATTGTAGGCTTCCGTCATATAAATATGCGCGCCAAATGCTTTCATGAATGAAGAGGGATTCCAGTAGCCGGTCTGCGCGTTTTCGAGAGAAAAATATTCGTCGTAGATTTTCAGTACCTGACCGTTGCATGTTGTCTGCCGAATGACGTGTTCGTCCGTTTTCAGGCGCCATTCCGAAGGGAGTTTTACTTGAGGAAAATGGGTTTTGGCCGTCCGGATCTCCACACCGGTGATCAGTTCGCCTTCGCGGATGGTGATCTCGGCAGGTTGC
>DNYQ01000121.1 GCA_003506745.1 Syntrophaceae bacterium | reverse complement strand
AGGCTTGCGGGACTATCCGGATCAACCTCCACCAGTCCCTTCCACCCGTCTTTGATGCCGATAACATCGAACTTGACGGACCGCTTTGCCTCAAGATGAGGATCAAGAGCCGTTTTGGTCACCCATTTGATCGCGCCGTTCAGGCCAGGACAATCACCGCCGCCTGTTAAAACAGCTATTTTCATGGCCATATCCCCTTCCCCCCAAAAAAATGACAATTATTATTAATAATATTGCATGTTTCTTAATTTTAATCAACGAAAGAGGTTTCCTTTGGCATGTCCGATCACCTTTCGATGAACTTGACCGCCTTGTCTTTCGGTGATAATGGATCAGCCAATTTAATTGTGAGGATGATTTTGAAAAATAGCAGGCCCGATTCTTTCTGGGGGGGTGTTGTCCGCTCAATGGGGATTGTGTTCGGCGACATCGGCACAAGCCCCATCTATACCCTGACCGTCGTCTTTGCCCTGACCCCGAGAACCCCGGATAGTGTTATGGGGATTCTTTCGCTCGTGGTCTGGACGATGATGATTCTTGTCACGGCCGAATACGCCTGGCTGGCTATGAGCCTCTCCTATAAAGGACAGGGCGGAGAAATCATGCTCCGGGAAATCCTGGCCAGAACGCTCAAACCGGGCCGCAAGCTCGCTTTCGCCGGATTTCTGGCTTTTATCGGCGTCTCGCTTTTGCTGGGTGACGGCGTCATCACACCCGCCATTTCCATTATGTCCGCCGTGGAAGGCATTCTGCTTGTCCCCGGTCTGGGAAACCTCCAACTGGAAATTCTGGTCGTGATTGCTATAACGATCACCGTTGTGCTTTTTGCCGTTCAATCCCGGGGAACGGATAAAGTCGCCGGGATCTTCGGACCGGTCATGCTGGTCTGGTTTTCCTGCCTGGCTATGACAGGACTGGTATCTCTGGTTGGTATGCCGGGAATCCTGAAGGCCGTCAATCCCTACTATGCCTTCAAATTTCTTTTGGAAAACGGACTGGCCGGTTTCTTCGTCCTTTCCGAGGTCATTTTGTGCGCCACGGGCGGCGAGGCCCTGTATGCTAATATGGGGCACTTGGGCAAGAAACCGATTTTGCATGCCTGGTATTTCGTCTTTTTCGCTCTTCTTCTCAATTATATGGGGCAGGGCGTCTTCGCCATCGCCCACCCGGAAGCCAAGTACCTGCTATTCGGCATGGTCCAGCATCAGGCACCCTATCTTTATATTCCGTTTCTTCTTCTCACGGTTGGAGCGACGATTATCGCGTCACAGGCAATCATCAGCGGAACTTTTTCCATCGTTTACCAGGGCATCACCACAAGACTCATGCCGCTGATGAAGGTTGCCTATACCTCGAGCGAGATGAAATCCCAGATCTATATTCCCGTTGTCAACGGGACATTGATGTGCGCGGTCATCTTCATGATCCTGATCTTCCAGAAATCGGAGAATCTGGCCGCGGCTTACGGTATGGCGGTAACCGGATCCATGACGATTACCGGCCTCATGATGATTCTGGTATTTTCACAGATCAAAAGGACAAAATGGAAAACGCCCGTCGCCATCATCGTCACCGGGATTGCTTTCGCCTATTTTCTGGCAACCTTAAGCAAGCTGCCTCACGGCGCTTACTGGTCGCTGATTCTGGCCGCCGTCCCTTTAACCCTGATTCTCATCTGGACGAAAGGACAGAAACGCCTTTACGAATCCCTGCGGCCGCTGGATTGGGAAACCTTTGTCATCAGCTACGAACAAATCTACGCCAAGGGGAGAAATATCACGGGTACAGCGCTGTATTTCTGCCGGGGCTACCAGATGATCTCNNGAGCAGGGCATTCAGGAAAAGGTTATCTTTTATGGTGTGGAGGACATCGTCACGCGGAATCCCGTCTGGCGCATTTTCAGCCTGATCAAAAGAATTACGCCCAATTTCGTTCAGTTCAGCAAGCTGCCGCCCAGCCGCCTGCAGGGGATTGTGACACGGGTGGAAATGTAATCCCCTTTTGAACTCAACCAGCAACACCCCATGCACACCAGGGATTTTAGCGGTTGAGAAATGTCATCGTTAAAATATTGCGGTCCCCTTCCCGCCGATAGGCCACCTTATCGGTCATTTTGCGGATGAAAAATACCCCCATGCCGCCGATCTTGCGTTTCGTCAGATCGGATTGAATATCCGGCTCGGCAAGGGACAGGGGATCAAATGCCACGCCTGTGTCGTGGATCTCGATCGTCAGCGCCGGATCATCCGAAACCAGNNCTTTCCACCCGGGCCGGCATTTGCTTCATCAGCATGATTTATCCCGGCCGACGCTACTTGACGGCGTCTTGGGCCGCTCCCAAGGTGTCAAATGCGGGAATCAGGGCAATAAAACCTGAAATAGTGAACACGTCTTTCACATTGTCCCGGAGTCTAGCCATGCACAATTTCCCGTCACGCGCCTTCATTTTCTTGGCGGTGGTAAGAAACACTCTCAGGCCGGCGCTGCTGATGTAGTCGAGCCCTTCCAGATCGAAAATCAGTTTTTTACCCGGTTGTTCGAACCACTGGTTGAGCCGCTCTTCCAGTTGCGGAACGGATACGGCATCCAGCCTGCCTGTAATCGCAAAAACGACTATGTCTGACTCATTGCTAACGACAATTTCCATGGCAATACTCCTTTTATAATGGCTCGAACCTAAAACGCATTCGGACGGCGGGAGTATAAAAAGAACATTGACGTATGTCAATAAGTTTTAAGAAGTTTTAAGATTTAAGTTTTAAGGGTTAAGTAAAAAATTTTTCCGGATACACCGTCTTCGCACGAATACCCAAACTTAATTCCTTAAATGATAGTTACTTAAATCTTAATTACTTAATTACTTGAATCTAAAAACTTTCGTTTTGAGTGAAGTTTATGCTATAGAAATGCCAATATTTTTTGAATCCGAGGAGAAGCCCATGATCTACAATGAAGAATTTGAAACCCTGCCCCGGGAGGCTCTGGAAGCGCTTCAATTCAAAAGGCTCCAACAGATGGCACAGCGGGTTTATCATAACGTTGGTTTTTATAAAAAGTCCTTCGACAAGGCTGGCGTTTCGCCCGACAATCTAAAAAATCTCAACGATCTCAAGCACTTCCCATTTACCACCAAGCAGGATTTGAGGGATAATTATCCTTTCGGGTTATTTGCCGCGCCGATGAGCAACGTTGTTCGACTGCATGCCTCATCGGGCACAACAGGAGCATCCACCGTGGTCGGCTATACCAAACGCGACATCGAAACCTGGGCGGAACTGATGGGGCGCTGCCTTGTGGCCGCGGGCCTCACCAAAAATGATATCATCCATAACGCTTACGGCTATGGTCTTTTCACCGGGGGCTTAGGCGCTCATTACGGCGCGGAAAAAATCGGCGCCAGCGTGGTGCCGATGTCGGGGGGCAACACCAAACGGCAGATCATGATCCTGCAGGACTTCCGTCCCACCGCCATCTGCTGCACACCTTCTTATGCGCTGAACCTGGCGGAGCAGGGCCGCGCCATGGGCGTGGACATGCCGTCACTTGCCCTTCGTGTGGGCGTCTTCGGCGCGGAACCCTGGAGCGAGAAAATGCGGGATGAAATTGAAAAAGCAATGAACCTCAAGGCCTTCAACATTTATGGCCTGTCCGAAATCATGGGGCCGGGCGTAGCCATGGAGTGCGACGAGGCACGGGACGGCATGCACATCTTTGAAGATCATTTCCTGGTGGAAACCATCGATCCCGCAACCGCTGAAGTCCTGCCCCCCGGCTCTGAAGGTGAACTGGTTTTCACCACGCTCACCAAGGAAGCCTTTCCGCTCATTCGTTACCGGACACGCGACATCTCCCGTTTGAATACCGCTCCCTGCCGCTGCGGGCGGACGCATTATCGCATGGAACGCATCATGGGACGTAGCGACGACATGCTCATCATCCGCGGCGTCAATGTTTTTCCCTCCCAAATCGAAGCCGTGCTGGTAGGCATCGAAGGCCTCGAACCGCATTATCAGTTGATCGTGGATCGTGA
>DNYQ01000086.1 GCA_003506745.1 Syntrophaceae bacterium | reverse complement strand
CGATTGGCCTCATCGATGATTTCCTGAAACTTGTCATGGGCGACGATATTCAAGCGATCCACAGCCGTAACGCCGGTTCTTTTGCCGTAGGGCAGGCGCAGTCCCCGGCCGATGGATTGCTCGATCAGGATGCGGGCATTGGCCGCGCGCAGCGGCACAATGGTGTAGAGGTTCGTCACGTCCCAACCTTCTTTGAGCATATTCACATGAATGACAATTTCCGTCGGCTCGGAAGTCGATTCGACTTGAAGCAAGCGTTCAATCATCTCTTCCTCTTCCCTGCCCGTACGGCTGGAGTCCACCTGAATCACTTTGTCGCGATAAGTTCCTTCAAAGAATTTTTCCGAACGGATTAATTGAATCAACGCGCCGGCATGGGTTGTGTCACGGGCAATCACCAGCAGAAAAGGCTTGACGATCGGATTGCCGCTTTCCCGTGCNNGCCCGATGGGTTGAAATTCTTCCGCGTTACAACGGCCGGCTCTTTGACAAAGCCGTCGGCCATTGCCCGGCCCAGAGGATAATCATAGATCACATTCTTAAATGGCTGAGGACCGCGGCCGGTTTCCACAAAGGGCGTGGCGGTTAACTCCAGCCCCAGAATGGGCTTGAGGTCATTGATGGCCCGCACCCCGGCGCTGGCCCGATAGCGGTGGGACTCGTCCATGATCAGCACAAGATCCGGCAACCCTGCAAGGTAATCAAAATAACTCTGGCCGATGTATTCGGACAGACGCTTGATTCTGGGTGATTTGCCGCCGCGCACTTCCGAATTGATCTTGGAAATATTGAAGATGTTGATCTTGCAGCGCAGAAATTCGTCAAACAGAGTAACCGCCATGCCGTCGTAGTTATCGCCGGTAATGACAGACGGGGCGTCCGTGGCAAATTCCGCAATGCCTTTGAAGACGTACTTCGGCGTGTTGGGCGTAAAATCGGCAATCAGCTTGTTGTAGATGGTCAGATTCGGCGCCAGGACAAAGAAGTTGTTGATGCTATAAGCCAGATGCAGATAGCTGATGAAAGCGCCCATGAGCCTTGTTTTACCCACGCCGGTGGCCAGGGCAAAGCACAAAGAAGGGAACTCCCGCTCAAAATCTGCAACAGAGGGGTATTCGCTTTGGATGGCCGCAAGCTTTTCGGCCGCATCGGCATTTTTACCCGGCGGGGCAATCTCCATAATCCGGTCAAGAATTTCCAGAGAGCGCCGCTGTGGGGCGCGCAGGCTTAGGCGTCCGGCTATGGCGTTTACGTGTTTATTCATGGCGCACATCCTCCCGACGTGCGGTCAATTGCACTCATTTCCCGTCGCAGTTCGGCTTTTAATTCCGCCGCCGTCGGCAGATAGAGTTTGTAGCGGCTGGCAAATATTTTATCCTTCCCCTTTTCGCCAAGCGTGTACTTGACAACCGCGTCGTTTTTATCCGTGCAAAGAATCAGCCCCAGGGAAGGATTGTCGTCATCGGCCCGGCGTTCCTTATCGAAATAATTCACATAGAGCTGAATCTGTCCCAGATCGTTGTGGGTCAGCTTGCCGACTTTCAAATCGATTAAGACATAGCATTTGAGAATGGTATGGTAGAAAACCAGATCGATATAAAAGTGATCGCCCTCGAGTGTAATTCTTTGCTGGCGGGCGACAAAGGCAAACCCCCTGCCCAATTCAAGCAGAAAAACCTGTAAGTTATCGATCAGCGCCTGTTCCAGATCCGACTCCGTCAATTTCGGCGTCGCGGGAAGACCAAGAAATTCCATGACAACCGGGTCCTTGAAGACATCGGCGGATTTCTGAATTTCCTGGCCTTTTGCGGCCAGGCGCATCAAACCTTTTTTGTCCTTGCTCAGGGCAAGGCGCTCATAAAGCAGACTGTTGATCTGGCGTTCCAGTTCACGGGCCGACCAGTTGTTACGAAGGGACTCGACCTCATAGAAGGAGCGGGCGTCCGGCTTATCCACACGAAGCAGCGTGCGATAATGGGTCCAGGAAAGGTTGGGATGCAGAAGGCCTGGCGTCCAGGATTCGCCACGCGCTGCGTGGTGAATCTGCGCGTCGGTAAAATGAATGGCGCCGTCCAAGGCCACTTTTCGCCGGCTGTTTATCCGGGCCTTGGAGACATCCGTTTCAGAAGATTTGCCACGCAGTGCGTGGCGAATTGGGAAAATGGTAAGCAATCTGGAATAGGTCAGATAAAACTGTCGCATGTAACGCAAATTCTGCACGGAATAACCAGCGATCCCATCGCCTTTAAATCGCTCCGCCAGGGCCGTCATTAATAATTCGCCATAGTCCGCTCTGGCTTTTCCCTTTTGTTCCTCCTCTACAATCTCCCGACCGACAAGCCAGTTGGCCACAACCTGTGATGTATTGACGGAGCGCAAAGCGGAACTTCGGGCGGATTCCAGAATGAGCAAAATACGGTCGTAAATCACCGGTGTGCTTTTCAGCCGCCTGCCGGTTGTCTTTGCCTTCATGATTCCTCCCCTTCGAAAAGGCTCTGCTGTCCGGCTTTGGGCGGCGCTTTGGGCAGATTCTCCACTTGCAGACTGTAATCGTCATGGCCCCATTCGCAGCGGGTTAGCACCTGCCGGGGAATCTTTTTGACGGTCAGATTGGGGTAATCGCCCCGGCCGCGGAAGGCCGTGCACAGCACCAAAAGCGTGCGGTCCGGCCCGACCTCGTCGGATAGTTGCAGGAGCTGCTCGTGCGTCAGGCTGGCGGTTGTCACGTAAATGAAATCCCGCTCCGTAGAGTAGCCGTGCTGCCAATAAACGGTATCGCTGGGCGCGTAAGTGAAACCCTCCAGCTTGCACAGCGCCTCAGCCAGCATGGCGGCGTTGTAGGTTTTGTTGATGACCCAGTTCCCCCACTTGTCTTTTTCCAAAAGCGACGGGGCGAGGCGATAGTAGCGGAAACCGCCCCCGCCTTTCCAGTTAACCGCCTTGGTAATCCCGCCCTGATCTTCGCCGTCGATAACCTTCTTCAGGCGCGGAATGATATGCGTATGGCAATGCTCGCCCAACTCCACCATGATCCAGCGCCGCCCCATCTTGTGGGCGACTGCGCCGGTGGTGCCGGAACCGGCAAAAGAATCAAGGACGAGGTCGCCGTGAGTGGTCGCCATATCGAGGACGCGCTTGATTAGCAGCTCTGGTTTCTTGCCATTCTTGAACTCAACCGAACCTTCATTACTGATTCCATTCCAAGAAATGTCCGTCCACACGTCCGTAATTATCTCCCCAGGCATCCGGCGATTATCTATCTCTATCAACCTTTTGTCGTAGAACAGAATCTGTCGCCCATTCAAAATATAGAAGTCTGGGACATCCTCGCCAGGATGCACGAATACCCGCTCGCGGTCACGTATAGACTGCCTAATTGTGGCATCTCGCTTGATGGCCGCACCTCCACCGATTGCAGCTGTTTGGAAAACTCGTTGGGCGTTCGCCACGGCAAAGTGTGCTACTTCGTCGTCGAATGCGTCGGAAACTCCCCGCCTTGCGGCACGAATGGAGTCAAAGCCCAATTCACGGGCGACAACCTCGTTGATGCCTTCCCATTCCCACTGCTCGTAAGGTAGTGAGCGATCCCGAAGAACTTTGGAATATGCAGTGTCATAGGCCTTTTCAATGAACACCTTTCTCAAGGGGGTTGTGGATTTGTCCTTGGCGTACACAAGTATGTAATTAGCCGTCGAAAACACCGTAGCCCCCGTTGCCTTGAAGCCAGACGGATCGTTGGTCGTCATACATATGGTGTTACAGTAGTTGTAACGCCCAAATACCTCGTCGAGAAGAACCTTGGCGTAAGCCATCTCGCCGTCGTCTAGGTGCAAGAAGAACAGACCATCATTGGTCAACAATCGTCGTAGCGTTTCAAAACGATCTCGCATCAGTGCGAGCCACAGCGAGTGCTCAACACCGTCATCGTAATGCTCGAAGGCTGATCCAGTATTGAACGGCGGGTCGATGTATATACACTTCACCTTGCCCGTAAACTCCGCCTCCAGCGCTTTTAGCGCCAGCAGGTTATCCCCAAAGATCAGACGATTGTCGAAAGTGTCCTTTTCCGACACCCGGTGTCGGGCGTGGTAGGATTTTTCCTGATCTTCCAGAAGAATCCGCGGTTCCAGCCGCGGCCGGTTTTCTTTTCCAATCCACGTCAATTCCAGTTTTTGTCTGTTTGCCATCAAGTAGATCCTTTAGAAAGGGACATCATCATCCGGTATTTCATCCGGGATATATGGCGGATTTGAAAATGAAGGAGGATTTATGGCAAGCTGTCTTCGAATGCAAAAAAGAATTAGAGCGCCCGATAGATGAAGACCCAACTCGGCAAGTTCACGTGAGACTGTCACCACTTGCTGCCCTTGGCCATGACCAGCAAGTGTGTTTCTCATAAATGGCACGGTTTGCAGTACTTTGGTTTCAAAGGGTCTCCGCAGGTTTTGTGGAATATCATCAAGAATCCCTGCCTTATCCAATCCCTTTATCAGATCATCCGCGGCACCGCCGTCTTTGCAAAGGATGACTTTCATCGCGCTTTCAAATGCTTTACAGGCATTGAGAATGGTTCCCTTAAAGTCACCGGAAGAGAAATCGTTACGAGCCTCAACAAATTCCTGCATGGCTCCATGATAACTCTGCTCGCCGAGAAGCTCTTGGGTTTGCATCAACACCTTTTCTTCCATGAACTTTGAATCAACTTTGAAAAAATTGTAATCATAAAAGCACCATGGGCAGGCTTCCTCATCAAATATCTGATTCAACTCCTGCTGAAAAGTGTTTTGCCTATCAGGGGCACAATCGTCATACCAAAGTTGGATGATATCGAAAACATGGTTGGGATAACACCCTATGATGAATCCCTTGAGATCGGTTTTAACCTTTCCACCTGATTCCCCTCTAACCTCTAATCGATCAACCCCATATAATTTATATAATTTCGGAATAATTTCTGTAGCGATATCAGAATTATCAATCCAACGGTCATTAGGATCTCGTTGTACCCCTACACTATCATTATATTCGTACAATAATCGTGAGATACGGTTACGTAGTCTCTTAGACAAGCTAAGCGCCAAGCTCTTCTCCCGAATGGCCTTTTCGTGGAGTTTTGAAAATGGCTTATGGTAGTTTGAATTCATCCGTATCTCCAATAAAAACCCGACAATCCCTCTGCTTTTCTTTACACACGCACTTTCTGCCGTGCCCGCTCGCGGGCCTGCAATTGCGCACGAATCTCAGTGTAAAGACGTGCCTCCTCATTTTCCCGATCGGCAAGCCGGATGACCAAGGCATAGGGTTCTTCTAAGGCTGTCAATACCTCACCCCAGGCTGGGTCATTGCGTGTAACGGCCACAAACAGGTGCTTGCTTCGAGACCTCTTTATAACCCATGTCGAGGCCTGGACAGTGCCGGAAGACCGTTTGGTCGGTTTGTAATAGCGCCTTGTAGCATTCATCAGCTCATTGATCTTCTCATAGTCCTCATCCGGTGTCGCATTGCTGAAGGCTGCCGCCGCCTCATCAAGCGAATCAGCCTCAACCATGCGAAACAGAAAGCGTGATGCCTTGTAGTCGATACGGGTTGTTCTGACCGGAGGGCAGTGCGCCAAGGCCACGGATATTTCCCTGCGGCGGCTCCTTCGGCCCGCATTATAAAGACTGTCCGGTATCGGGATTTCGTAGAAGTGATTGTGTTTATTGGCGAGCACCGCCTCGGCTATCAGAATGACGTGTTCCTCTGTGGAGCGGTATAGCCCGGAAGTATCGACCAGACCATATCCAGCCACTTGGGCAAGTTTATCCTCATCGCCATCGAAAAGTTCGAAACTGGCGGCAGGAATTTTAGCATTTGCAACAAGCAAGGCGCGAAGCAAATTTGCGCTCGCTTCCGGCACTTCGGCAAGAAGCCGTGCGGCAGCGTGGGCAACATGAGGCGCGGCAAAACTTGTCCCACTCTCTTCTGCAACAAGTCGCCCATCTGTAAAATCCTTGCAGGTGGACAATTCCCCAAGCCAGCGACCCGAGACGCTCATGGCTCGCGGATCAATCGCCCTGTTGCCGCCATAGGCGACAAGCTCCGGTTTCACCGCACCCTTGACGGAGCAGCCGCAACGGGTGAAGGGGGATGGCTGATCATGTTGGGCTATGGGCAATTCGGCAAGATCCCTCGGCCAACGCCATGCCTTATGTCCCCTATCCCAGCGGGCGATGCTTCCCACGGTAAGCGCGTTCAATGCAGGGGCAGGGTCAATGAGCCGCGCTTCGTCCCTCAGAAGGTAGTCCGGATAGTCTTGGATCAGCCATTCGATGGGAACATCAAGAAGGTTACCGGTAGGAACAACAAAAAGGACATTCAATTCCCTAGACAGGCGGTCCAGCGTACAGGCGAGACCTTGCACCCTTCCGCCAAGAAAAGGCTTGTTTAAGTCTCCGTAAGACAAATTATAGACACGGCACCCGTAATGTTCATAAAAGTAGCGGACCGCCTCTTCCACTATATTTTCGATGAACCTCTGGTCCGACACAGCCTTGTTGTCGAGAATCCTTCCGCTAAGAATGCGCAGTTGGGGTAAGAATGACTTCGACTGGGCGTGTTCCTCCACGTCGTCATAGAGCGCGATTCCCGCCACAAGGGTTCCATGGCCGGCGTCATCGTGGGACTCTCGATCAGGATTAAGGAAGCCTTGAGCGTCTCCCAGGGCAGGACCAATCAAGGGATGAGCGCCAGCGATTCCGCTATCCAGAACCGCCAGAAGGGAGGCGCCATCCGCTGGAGAAGCGACAGATGGAATCTCCTGAATATCCAGCTGCAATACGTCAAGTTCCAGTCCCATGCGAGGCGGCAAGTCCACTTTACGCACATCCCTGTTATGAAGGACCTGTTCAGATTGCGGGCGGTCAAGCTCCAGACGGTAGGCGATCAGTTCCGCGGAGTTGATTCGATCAAGTGTTTCCACCCCGATTTGCGACAGCCAGCGCTCGAAAGCTGAAATCATGGTTTCACGTTCGTCCCTCCGACCAAGCGGCCAAAGTTCTATGTCGAGTAAAAATGGTTCGGCCACAGGGTAACCGTCGCGCTTGAGCGCCCAGCCCATGCGGTCCTGCGGAGTCCAGTGGTCGAATGCTTCCAAGGCATAAAGAATATTGGCATATTTCGGGACAATGCCGTCGGCGAGAGAGGTGAGTCTTGCTTCAAACTCGGCCAAGGCCATGCGGTTGGCAAACGCCATTGCATATCCGCCGTTTTCCTGGCTGATGACTTCCACGCCCGGAAAACCCTGTTCAATCTGTTCAGGGGTCAACGTACCGATCTTGAGTTTGAAAAGGGGCCGGTCATCGAAACCGCCGATGTCCGTTTTGACCGCATCACGGGCTGCTTCAAGGCTCCGCTGCAGTTTCTGGGCATGGCCACGAATGTCGGCAGGAGGTGGGGGCGGGGGAAAGGGACGGGACCGCCTTTCGTTAACCGGTTGCTCACGTTCGATCCGCAGGTGTTGGTAGGCTTCCACGCCGAATTATTTCCTCCTCGACGCGTGTTTTGATTGCGCCTGTTCCCGCTGGACAGCCTTCGTGATAAGGCGAATTTGTAAGAATTCTTGTCCTTTCAGAACCATTTCCTTGATTGCCCTGCGGATGATCTTCTCAACTTCGGCATGGGTCATTTTGGCAAAAATCGACAGAATCTGGTCGTCTGAAACCTCGAAATCACACCGCACACCACGCAGTTTGATTTGCAGTAATTGTAGCAGTTCATCGCGTGTGGGCAGATTGAAGAAAAAGACCTCCTCAAACCGCCTCCAGATAGCCGAATCCAGCATTTGTTCATGATTGGTGGCGGCAATGATCAGGCTCTTTCCCTGATAGCCATCGAGCATCTGAAGAACCGAATTGACAACCCGTTTCAATTCACCATGATCGGTGCTGTCTTCCCGTTCTTTTCCCAGGGCATCGAATTCATCAAAAAGCGCCACCATGGGAGAAGAATCGATAAAATCGAAAACCTTTCGCAGATTGGCCGCCGTTTCACCCAAGTAGGAGGAAACAACGCTGTCCATCCTGATAGTTGCCAGCGGCCGCTCCAGTTCCGTGGCTAGGACTTCCGCCGTCAACGTTTTTCCGCAGCCCGGAGGACCGCAGAAAAGAATTTTGTCCGATGGCCGTAATCCATAGCTCTTCAGCACATCGCCACGATGATGCTGTTCGAGGATATCCTCCAAGCCGTCCCGGTTCTCTTTCGACAGTACGACCTCATCAAGGTTTCTCCCCGATGTCTTCACAAAAAGTAGCGGCAATCCTCGTTCCTGGTCAGATGGAATACGTTCGGAAAATTGGTGCAAGACAGCACCCTGTCGCTCAGAGTTACCATACAAGATCTTTTCAAGATCATTTGCCAGCAAATGATGCTGTTTTTGCCGTTCTTCTCGGATGACGGCCTCGGACACTTGCTTAAACGCAATAACGTCGCCATGAGATCCCGTTTTTATTAATTGCCTTAATATTTTTCCACTGGCCATGGCTGTTCTCCTTAAAGGGGACTCTTGTTGATGGCTTATACCACAATAGGGAAATATTGTTTAATTTTATTTAGGGACATCGCGTAGCAACCGATAAATACAAATGGTTTCTACTTCATAAAAACTATATACCGTGTACTCTAAGACCTCAGCGCCCACCGAACCGTAAAGAGCGGCTGGATCGTCTCCTTTTGTTGCAGTTTACCCTCAATCTTGGCAATCAATTCTTCCCTCTGCCGGTCTACATCATCCTGGGCATCAAATAACGACCGGCGTTTCTGATTGCGCTGGGCCTCCAGGTCTTTGATCTGCTTTTGTCCGATGAGTTTTTCTTCCAATGTCAATGCAGCGGTTGCAGCACGACGCGCTTCCTTGATCTGACGGTCTAATTCCTTGATTTCGCGATCCAGCCCGACTTTCAAATCGTCAGCCCAGCCGTCGAGTTTTTCCGCTTCGGCCAGAGGGTGGCTGCGGCGATAGAGATGGGCTTCGCCTGTGCGCCTTGGCAATTCATAGAGTCCCAACGGTATTTGATCGGTTTTATCCGCAATGGGCTGACTGTGCAGACGAAAGGCCGAATCGCTAATAAAATCAGTATGTCCGTTCAACTCATATCGGGTAAGCTGCATAATTCTACTCAGACACTTAGTTGTAACTATACGACACTATTAGGAAATATATTAAGCGTTGGAAGTATGTGCCATTTCTTGAAACACAATGATATCGCAGGGTTAGGTAATTGACAAGCGACTTATCTGTCGGAGTAGAAATAAGTTGACGTTCAAAAAGACTCAGACAGATTTTGGATGCCGCATC
>DNYQ01000307.1 GCA_003506745.1 Syntrophaceae bacterium | reverse complement strand
TTTCTGCGGCCCTGCCGCTTTCCGGATATTGACATCGTCGGTAATCTGCCGGTAGAAGGAAACCGCTTTGGGGATGCGTTCCTGAAGCAAAAGCGTTGCCGATTGAAACATCGGTTCGGACTCAAAGCGCTTCTGCATGGGACGATCAAGCAGGAGATGGGCCATGGCCAGCAAACTCATCCCCTGATGATGCGCCATGAAGGACCGGACGGGAACGCCGAATTGACCGGCGGGCACTCGTGTCGGCGTGTAGTCCAGTGCTTCATAAAAACCGTACGTGCCCATCATGCCTTTTGCGGCCAGACGCTGGAGATTTTCGCAGGCTTCATGAGGCGCGATCATCAGCGCCAGCGCCGAGGCATACGGCGCCACCACCAGATCATCGCCCAGCCCCCGCTTCAGGCCCAGTCCGGGGACACCGAAGGCGCGATACTGATAGTTGAGATGAACATCGATGGTATTGTAACCGGATTCTGAAATGCCCCAGGGCACGCCTCTTTTTTCTCCATACTCGATCTGTCTTTTGACCACGGCCTTGTAGGTTTGGTCCAGAAGCGTGTTTTCATAATTCGGCATGACCAGCAGCGGCATCAGGTACTCAAACATCGACCCGTCCCAGGACAGGAGAACGGGATCGCCGCCCGGATTCGTCAGCATGCGTCCCAGAGCAAACCAGTTTTCCTTCGGCAGTTGCCCCTGCGCAATGGCGACAAAGCTGCAAAATCTGGACTCAGACGCCAGCAGATCATAGAAGCTTGCATCCCGGCGGCGCTCGCCTGTGCTATACCCGATGGTTAACAACTGACGGCCTTTATCATAGAGGAAGCTGTAATCCATATCGGCAAGTTCCCCGGCTTTTTGAATGAGCGCCTGGGCCACGCCCAGTTTTTCCTGCGCCAGCCGGCTTCCTTCCCAAACCATATTATGAAAATGATCGGACCAGGTCTGCTCTTCAATACTGGCATCCTCACCGATCATCCCCAAAACATCGGGAAGCAACCTGGCGGGCAGGTCCGCCACCTCCCGCAAAGTGGGGATCCCTATTCCCTTAATCATCCGGCCTACTCTGTCCGACGGAATGGCGAGCGCCGCCCAGGGGCAGAGCGCCACGAGTTCATCCGTCGCATCCCGGCATTGACGGACAAGAGCCTGCGCCCAGACACAGGCCTGACTTTGCAAACCGGCCTCCAACGTTGCGGCATGGATGGATGCCGATTGGGTCAGCATATCGAGACGCAACCACAATTCGCCCGCCGTCGGCCGCTCTGGAGACGCCGGCATTTCCAGATGCTTTTTAAATTCGGTCAATTCCTTTTTAGACAAAGGCTCGGCAATATCCTTGAGAACGCTGTACGTGTCGAAAAGACCTTCCAGCACCCGATCCCCGGCTATTTTTCGGTCGGGCAATTCCAGGAGTCCCTGCCTCAGCGTCAGCAGAGAGCCACCCAGATTGCCGCTGTCCACAGTCGATATGTAATACGGCGGCAGCGTTTTTAAGGTTTGCGTATCATACCAGTTATAAAAGTGCCTCCGGAAGCGATCCATTTTTTCCATGGCGTCAATCGTATTGGCAGTGCGTCTGAGAAATTCACCCGGCGTCACATAGCCAAAATCACAGGCGGATAAATTCGCCAGGAGCGCCAGTCCCATGTTGGTGGGCGACGTGCGGTGCGCAATCACAGAGCCGGGATCCTCCTGATAGTTGTCCGGAGGAAGCCAATGATCATCGGCGGTGACAAATGTTTCAAAATACGCCCAGGTTCTGCGGGCCGCTTTTCTCAAAAAAATGATTTGTTCATCGTTCAGAGGGATCCCTTCCTTGAAAACCGGCTGGCTGACCCACCAGGCAATAAACGGGGAGCAAAGCCAAAGGACCAGTACGGGCAGCGCGGCAAAAAGCGCACTGGGTCGCGAGATCATCAGGTACGTCAATACCACCGTGGACAGGACAGGGGCTATCCACATGGACTTGCAGGATTCGGCAAAACCGTTTATGGCATGATGCGGCCGGCCCTGGAAGGGGTTCCACTCCAGCCTTCGTTTATGGGAAACCAGCATCCGCCACACGGTTCGCAAAATCGCATCCAAACTGTAATAAGCTTCATACGGCAGGCAGACGACGGTAAATAAAATCTGCAGACCATGCCTTCTGGCCTGACGCATCATGGAGATCAGGTGATCACGAAGCAGCACGTCTCCCGGCTTGTGAAACAGATCCAGGAGAATAGCGCCCACGGAAGGAATCAGCAGCATCCCCGCCAGCGTCAGCGTCCAGAGCCATGGCTGTGGAAACATCGTCCAACCGGCAACAAGCATGATGCTCAAGGCGGCGGGAACGAGACTGCGACGGAGGTTGTCGAATATTTTCCACTGGGAAAGTCTTGATATGGCATTGGCTTGACAGCCTCCGCCAAAAGCAGGAACTTTTGATCTCAGCCAGCCGGTGATTTGCCAGTCCCCGCGAATCCAGCGGCGTCTGCGGCCCACATCCACCCGGTACTCGGCCGGATATTCTTCATACAACTCCACATCGGAAATAAGACCCGAACGGGCATGACAACCCTCGATCAGGTCATGACTCAGAATCCGGTTTTCGGGAAGACGACCGCGCAAAACTTTTTCAAACGCATCGACATCATAGATGCCCTTACCGACAAAAGAGCCTTCCGCGAAGACATCCTGATAAATATCGGAAACCATGCGCGTATAAGGGTCGATCCCCGTCTGGCCTCCCCACAGGCGCGAATACCGGGTCTGTCTCGCGCCGGACAGGCTTTCGGTCAGCCTGGGCTGCAGGATGCCGTAGCCGGCGTTAATGATTTTCTTCGTTTCGTCAAAACGGGGACGGTTCAGCGGATGGGCCATCGTCCCGATGAATTTTTCCGCGGCATCGCGGGGCATCTGCGTATCCGTATCCAGGGTAATGACGTACTTCACATTGGATAATAATTCCGTGGCGCCGACAATCCTGGAGAAACAATCTTTCGCGCCGCCTCTCAGCAGGGCATTGAGTTCAGCCAACTTGCCGCGTTTGCGTTCATACCCCATCCAGACGTCTTCCTCCGGATTCCAGAGGCGCGGGCGGTGAAAAAGATAAAAGGTTCCTCCTTTGACGCCCCTGTATTTTTCATGGAGGTCCTTGATCCCCTTTTCGGCCAGACGCAAAAGTTCGTCGTCTTCAGGCATTTTTTCGCAAGGGGCGTCCCGAAAATCAGTCAGCAGTCCGAAGTGCAGATTATCTTCCCGGTTCGTCAGAAACCGGATTTCCAGCGCTTCAACCAGATCTTCCACGTTTTGAGCATTGTTGAGCATCGTGGGAATGATCACCAGCGTGCTTGCTTCCGGCGGGATTTCCAGAGAAAAGTCCATCCGCGGCAGAGGCCGCGGATGCGCCAGCAGCGTGACCAGCCAGTTGGTCAGAGCCACGCCCAGAGAGCTTGCGGAGAAAACCAGGACAAGCGCCGCGGGCCCCATGATCCAGCCGTGAACGCCTGCCGCATGAATCGTGGCAAGCAGATATCCCGCCAGGATCAGCGTCACCAGGATAATGCTGCCCAGATAGAGCAGTAAGGGAACCCGGCAGATAACTCTTCCGATGGACTCGGAAAAAGTCAGGCGCATCTGCGCGCTTTTTTCGAGCTCGGGCAATCCTTCGTCAATCAGATAATAACCAACATGGTTCATCCGCTCGTCGCCGCCATTTTGGGACAGGGCGGCCCGGGCCAGATCGATGGCTTTCTGTGCGACATCCCGCTCGAAGATCGGACTGTTTTGGGCTATTTTTTCTACAACATGACGATAATGGTCGCGCGTGACAAAATCCATCCGGACGTAAACATCAGCCGGGTCCTCGCGAAGAACTTTTTCGACCACACTCATGGTCTCGACAAATTCACGCCAATCCATCTTCAACAAAAATCGAAGGGAACCGATGCTGTTGCTGACCGATGCCTGATCGGCGGCCAGGCGCTGATTTCCCGACTGAATCATCCGTTCAATGGTCAAATGCGATTCGGAAAGCCGCTGTTCGATCCAGCCCAGCGGCAGGGCCAGCGCCGGGCTCTTTCCCTGCAGCCGGCGGGCAAATTCCGCGACAAAAGAACTGACAAGCGGCGGGTCGGACCGGGCCATGTCCGCAATGGACAGAACAAGACTTTTAGGATCTTTCTTGGCGACGTCAATCATCTGATCCGCCCAATCACTGGCGCGCGTCCGGTCGGCAATGTCGGCAATGATAACGGTTCCAATACGCCGGAGATTTTCAATCAACGCAAGACGCAGCATGATCGGTATGGCCCACAATTCACCCAGTTTCAAATGGGAAACCGACTGGTAGGCCTGGACGAAACTGACCAGATTTTCAAGATCCACCCGACCGTCGCCGTGGGAAATGATTTCCCGAGCGATATCATAAACCCTGGGCAGTCCGGCGGATGGCCCGCTTTCGAGCCAGGGCAGGCCCCGGCTGAATCCACGGGATAAATGCCGTTTGGCTGTGCGGACATTTTCTTCAATTAAATAAAAATTATCCAGCAGCCATTCCTCCGCCGGAGCAACAGGGCTGTTCGTTTTGACAACGGCAGTCAATTGCCGGATGGTTTCAATCAAAACGTCTTCATTCTCCTGGAGCCGTTCCAGAAGTTTCTCGGTTGCTTTTTTATTGGTTAATTGATGCAGACCGGCCAGTTTTTTTCCATGCTGCTTCATCTGTTCGGAACTGAGCAATTCCGATCGCAAGGGGGGCTCTTTACGAGTGTACTTTTTTCGTAAGCGCCTTTTCGAAAGGTATTTTTTCAATAATAAAAAAGTATCGGCTGCTGTCTTGTAGATCAAATTCAATTTGAATCTCCCTGTCGATTGAAATACAGCGCATCGATATTCCGTGTTTCGGCGAGTTTGGTGCGCCCTACCAGGTCATTAGAGAATGGATCGTTTGCCGTTATAGCGTTCGACGTCGTAATATTTGCGCACATCGACGAGATTCAGGCGATCAAGGACTTCTTTCATAGGCACCGACGTGATCTCACCCTGGCGGGTGCTGACCATGCGGCCGCAATCCTCATTGACGATCATATCCACGGCCGCAATTCCGAACCACCGCGCCATCAGGCGGTCGCGGGCCGAAGGGGATCCTCCCCGCTGCAGATGACTCAAGGTGACATAGCGCGTTTCCTGTCCGGTTTTCGCCTCGATTTCCTGCGCGATATAGGCGGCAATTCCCCCCAGCGACCGATGCCCGAACTCATCCACTTTATTATCCCTGCAGAATTCCTGATGGACGGTCATCGTCGCGCCCTCGGAAACGACAATAATGCTGTACTGAACCTCCCGGCCTCGGCGTTCTTCAAGAAGCGAACAGACGCGATCCATGTCAAAAGGATGCTCGGGAATCAGAATAATATAAGCGCCGCTGCATTCTCCACCCTGCAGGGCGAGCCACCCCGCGTGCCGTCCCATGGTCTCGACTACAAAGATCCTGTTATGGGAACCGGCGGTTGTCCGGAGACGGTCGATCTCTTCCATAATGACGTTCACCGCCGAATCAAACCCCAGGGAATAATCGGTGCCCACCAGATCGCCGTCAATTGTCTTGGGAATCCCGACGGTTTTAACGCCCTGCCGGT
>DNYQ01000176.1 GCA_003506745.1 Syntrophaceae bacterium | reverse complement strand
TATGTTTCATGGACCATTCTGGCCCTCAACATTGCCGTTTTGGGACTGGCCGGCATTTTTGTCAACAAAACGCTCTGGAAACAGGATGCGCCTTTCATTATGGAGCTGCCGATTTACCACCAGCCGGACGTCCGGACCATTCTGATCGTTATCTGGTCAAGGCTGCTGGCTTTTGTCCGCAAGGCGGGAACCATTATTCTGGCTGTTTCCGTCCTCATATGGGTCGTATCGTATTTTCCGGCAGGTGTGATTGAAGAAAGCTGGTTGGCGTCGTTCGGCAGGCTGATAGAACCCATCGGCATTCCACTGGGATTGGACTGGAAAATGATCACTGCGCTGCTCACGGGACTGGTCGCCAAGGAAACGGTGGTTGCCACTTTGGGTGTTTTGTATTCCGTAGGTGAAGAAGGACTGGTGGCTGTTCTGCCGACGATTATGAACCAAGCATCCGCCGCCGCCTTTCTGGTTGTGATGATGCTTTTTATCCCCTGCGTCGCGACAATGGCCGTCCTGCGCAAGGAAATGAACAGCAACCGATGGTTTTATGCCACCATCGTATTAACCCTGATTATTTCCTACCTGGGCGGCATGGCGGCTTATCAGTTGGTCAGGTATCTGGGCTGAAGAACCCATTAGATAGATGAAGCCAGGACAGCGGCGCCGATGGCGCCGTTTACCTGAGCGTAGGGCGATACTTCGATTTTCACACCCATTTTGGTCTCAAGAGCAGCCACAACACCGGCGTTGCGGGCAACACCACCGGTAATCATCACCGGCTCCAGAACGCCGATGCGCGCAAGCATGGATGAAACGCGCGTTGCGATGGATTCATGGATCCCGGCGATAATATCCGTTCTTT
Source organism: Syntrophaceae bacterium (assembly GCA_003506745.1). Lineage (GTDB taxonomy): Bacteria > Desulfobacterota > Syntrophia > Syntrophales > Smithellaceae > UBA8904. The sequence continues at coordinate 3,781 of DNYQ01000176.1, read as the reverse complement.
TTTTCCCGCCGGCAATGAGCGAAATCACTTCCGATTCTGCAAATACTGTACATAAACTACTGATTTTAGATGGCTTTCCCGATTGCAGCGACATCGCGCCGAATTCATCGAGATTAACTTCGAGCGCCCGCGCCATAACTTCCAGAAAACGGCCGGTCCCCGCGGCGCACTTGTCATTCATGACAAAATTCCTGACCTTGCCCCTTTCGTCGAGCGCTATAGCCTTGCTGTCCTGTCCGCCNNTGACCGAATTGCGGCCGTAGCCGGTGGAAACGATTTTATCAACAGATGATTCCTTCAAGCCGGAGGCGGCAAGCAGTTCCTGATACACCTTTACACCCGCCGCCTCCGCGTTATAGCCGGTAAACATAATTTTCGTGCCGAGAATTTTACCCTCTTCGACAAGAGCCGCCTTCGCCGTAATAGAACCAATATCAATGCCCGCTGTCTTCATCTTTCATTTCCCGTAAACTCAACCATTGAACCACCGAATGGAATCGCAGGTATCTTGTATTTATCGTTTTGCCGTTGTGCGACGGCACCCCTAACATATTTAAACACAAAAGTGGATTTTTTTATTGAAGGCGCATCTCACACCTCACGATCCACGCTTCGCACCATCACCGTTCCAGGCATCGTCGTGGACATTGGTCATAACATCGCGATCGCCCGCCAGGAGTTGTTCCTGCAGTTCGATCTGCTCCCGGGTTTTAAAAATATAGGATTCCCGGTCATGACGATGCGCGGCCAATTTTCGCAGCGACGCTTCGTCATACCTGAAAAAATTCTGTCCGGCGCGCGTCGCGCTGTACCGGCGGAAGCCCAGTTTGATGAGAACATCGACGCCCAGACGGATGGAGGTGTCCAGCGATTCTCGATAAATGTTTTCCATCCCCGCATCCAACAGCTCATAAGCGTCCAGACGGCTTTTCGCGCGCACCATCACTTCCAGTTTCGGGAATTCCTTGCGCACCCGGTCGATCAACTCCAGATTGATTTCCGGCGAATCGATCGCGGCGATCAGCACCTTTGCTTCGTCGGCGCCGGCGGATTTGAGGATATCCAGCCGGGTGGCGTCGCCGTAAAATACCGTAAATCCCATTTTTCTTAAAATTTCCACACGGTCCGAATCGTTATCGAGGATCGTTGCCGTAATTCCATTGGCCCGCAGAAAGCGGCCGATCGTGCTGCCGAAATGGCCAAAACCGGCGATGATCACGGCGTTTCCGCCGGAAATGTCGTCGTGGGACTTTGTCTCCACGGATTCCTTCGTGCCGAAATACGGCAGAATCAACCGTTCGTTGATGAGAAGCAAAAGCGGGGTGAGCGCCATACTGGTCGCCGTAACACCCATCATGATGTCTGTCCAGGAAGCGGATAAAATATGAAGCTGATGAATAAAGGCAAAAAGCACGAAGGCAAATTCACCCACCTGCGACAACGTCACCGTAAAAAGCATATTCTGATCAAAGGACAGTCCAAAAAGTCTTCCGGTGATTCCGGTGATAACCGCTTTAATGGCGATCACGCCGAAAACAAGCCCCAGGATCGTTACAGGATTGGTCATCATGAGGCTGAAATTAACGGATGCGCCGACGGCAATAAAGAAGAGACCCAGAAGCACACCTTTGAACGGTTCGATGTCGCTTTCCAGTTCATGCCGAAATTCGCTGGTAGCCAGCACGACGCCCGCAAGAAACGCCCCCAGCGCCGGGCTGAATCCAACCCGGATCATCAGGTAGGCCGTGCCGATCACGATGAAAAGCGCGGCCGCCGTGAAAAGTTCCCGAAGACGGATGCGGGCAATGAATCTTAAAAACGGAACAAAGAGAAAATGACCGGCCAGCAAAACCGCGTTGGCGGCAACCAGAAGCGTCAGCGTCTGCGCCCAGCCCGGCATGCCTTCGATGAGCGGGGCCGGACCATCGGAAGTCTTCACCAGAGTCGTGACGGCCAAAAGCGGCAGGAGCGCGAGGATCGGAATAACGGAAACATCCTGAAACAGGGAAACGGCCAACGCACCCCGGGCGGATTGCGTTTTTGTCAAACCCTTTTCGCGAAACGTCTGCATAATGATGGCGGTGGAAGACATCGACAAAGCCAGACCGATCGCGAGCGAGGCCTGCCAGTTAAAGCCCAACACAAGAAAAAGGCAAAAGCACGCGCCAATGATGGCGGCCGTCTGAAGAAATCCCGCCCCCAAAATTAGCCTGCGCATGCGCCAGAAGGTGGCGGGCTCGAGTTCCAAACCGGCCAGAAAGAGCATCATCACCACACCGAATTCGGCAAAGTGCATGATATCCTTTCCCTCTTCACCGACAAATCCCAGAAAGAAAGGTCCGATGATGATCCCGCCCAGCAGATAGCCCAGCACGGACCCCATACCCAGCTTTTTGGCAATCGGCACAAAAACAATTGCGCAGGCCAGATAAATCAATGCATCATGCAGGAAAGCGCTGCTCATAGCCTATCCTCTGAATTCAGCAAGCCAGTCATTGAGATACTCATATTTACAGACGTCTTCCACAGAAAACGCGCCGGCAACCATTTGCGCAAGTAACCGCTGATAAAGCGTGGCGTGCATGGCCAGTTGCTGATCGCTCAGCAGGTGGGTGCCATGAACAACAAAAGGCGGCAGATAAATCAACTTGCACAGGGTGGCAGTCTGTTCGAAAGGCACAAGAAACTCACGAATGGTAAAACGATTGAGCTGATTTGCCGCATAAGAGGCTCTGGCGCCGCCAGTCGTCAGCGCGTTAAAAACCATTTTATCCTTCAGGGCGTTCCCCCTGGAGCCATGCGCCCAGTTATATTCCAGCACCAGGTCCATCCACTGTTTGAGCATGGCCGGCGCGCCATACATATAGAAAGGAAAATGCCAGACGATAACATCATGCCGCGTTAAAAGTTCTTTTTCGCGATCTATGTCGATATTAAAATCGGGATACTGCTCATAGAGATCATGGAGGGTAACGCCGTCAATCTTATCCGCTCCGGCCAGCAGGACGCTGTTCGTCTTCGACTTTTCAAACCGGGGATGGGCAAACAGGATCAGGACTTTGTTCATTCAATCTCTTCTTCGCGGACTATTTCGGTCTTGATCAAGGCAATCAGTTCCTGAAAAACCGGCAGAACGTCCTTGCGGAATCTTCCCGCCACGCAGACCACCATGATATCGTCGCCGACGTTCAACGTCCCTTCATTGATCCAGGCACGAATGTCCACGATGCCCTCCATGCTTTTGAAACGGCTCACGGTTCTGTCCAGCGCGGCCTGATCATAGGAAAGCTTCATGCTCCCGACAGGCGCGCCTTGTTTGGACGTCGCCCGCACAACGCCGTTATGCACCAGAATCATCCCGAGCCTGTCCTTTGGACACTGTTTCTTTATTTCTTTAATCCATTCATCAACCATGAAGACCTCCCGGCTGTTCATTGTCTTGTTTATGGTCCGGGGCGACGTGCTTAGACGCGGCCAGTTGCGTCAGTTGCGCAGAAATCCGGCGGGCCAGCGATGAAAGCAGGGCCGTATCCATCTGCGCCGTATAGCGATCCGCATCCGCGTCGCCATTATTCCAGGTTCCAATGATTTGACCGCCAAGCGCAAAAGGCACGACCGCCACCGATCGAACAAAATATTTTCTTTGGGACGGCATCAGCTTATAAAAAGGCTGCAAATCTTTATTAGCCAAAACGGGCTGCAACCCTTCAGGCAGCATCGTCTCACATAGTTCGGATGAAATAACGCAAAGCCTGCCTTTCAAAGATTCCGACGCGTTGAC
>DNYQ01000113.1:740-3297 GCA_003506745.1 Syntrophaceae bacterium | reverse complement strand
GCCGCCGGTTGGGCGTTTGCCCAGAAAGGCGGCAGCCCGGATTTTGTTTAGAGCAATGAAAATCAAACTTAAAAGGAGAGTAATTATGGAAAGAAAGATTTATTCAGTTTTTGTTAGGATGACACTGGTTTTGGTAATGGCGGCGCTTCTATCCACAATTATTCTAGCCAGTGCCAATATCTCTTTTGCCGCATCAGGCCAGAAGAGAACGCAGACCATGACGCGAACCTCTGCCGTTGAGCATACGGAAAACCAGATTAAACAGCTTCAAGGCGCGCTGAATATCACCGAGGCCCAGCAGCCATTATGGAACAACATGACACAGGTGATGCGGGAAAATGCGAAAGACATGGATGCTCTGAACAAGGAAAGAGCGGAACAAACTGTGCCGATGAATGCGGTCGAACATATGAAATTCCACAGCCAGGTTACCCAGTCCCATTTATCTCAAATGAACAAACTTATTCCGCCTTTCGAAGCCTTCTACGACAGCCTGTCGGATCAACAGAAGAATATTACCAATATTGTATTCCGCACGGGAAAATATGGAAGATCCAAGAGAAAATAGTCGTTAATATTAAACACAAAGATTGACGCCAAACAGGCGATTGGAATCGATCCAGAAATGGAGAAACTTTATGAAAACATCACGTAAATGGAATTTCAGATCCATAGCAGGGATGATGATAATGGGGCTTGTTTTAGCCTTAATGATCGGCAGCATCAATGTAGCGCCGGCCCTCGCCAAAAATGACCATAAATCTTACAAAAAATATGACAACAGAGGTCATTATAACCGTGGCCGTCATGCGCCGGCGAGACCTGTTTACCGGTCTTATGATTACTACGGCCACAGGGAACGCGTTTATTATCCGCCGCCTCCGGTTGTCTATGCGCCGCCTCCACCTCCGGGCATTGGTATCTTTTTCCCGCCCATTTTTATTCATCCTTAGAACGATGAGCGTGTCCCCCCGCAAGGGGGATCACGCATTTTAATAAGGAGAAGCCCCCCCATGCGCAATAAGATAGCGTTTGTTCTGGTCATCGCCGCAATTCTGGCCGCCTGCGCTGCCAAAGCACCTAAGCCGGTATTTTTCCAGGTACCGACAAGACATATCGATTACATAAAAGAGGTAAAACCCATTTTAGACCGGCGTTGTGCGGTATGCCATTCCTGTTACAATTCTCCCTGCCAGCTCAAGATCGACTCTTTCGAGGGCGCCGACCGTGGCGCGTCGAAAAAGGCTGTTTACAATGGTTCACGACTGAGAGCCATGGATCCCACCCGACTCTTCACGGATGCCCAATCAACCGAAGAATGGCGTAAGAAAGAATTTTTCAGTGTGACGGACAGCAAAGCGTCAGGCGGGTCCAACGATTCCATCATGATTGAGATACTATCCCATAAGATCAATAATCCGAAAAGCGTCGGAGAGTATCACCCGGAAGCCGATGATCTGACCTGTTCCCAAAATCCCGAAGAACTTGGCGGGTACCTGAAAAAACACCCGAACAATGGCATGCCCTTCGGATTTCCCGCGCTTAAACCCGAAGAATTCGATATCATCGCAGGTTGGCTGGTTCAGGGAGCGAAAGGGCCTGATGCGGCCGAGCAGGAAATCCTGACCAGACCAAAAGCAGGCGATGCTCATGCCATCAAACAGTGGGAAACATTTCTGAACCGGGACGACGCCAAGCACGCCATGACCGCGCGCTATCTCTATGAGCATCTGTTCCTGGCCCATATTAAATTCGGCACGCCTACCAATGAATACTATGAGCTGTTCCGTTCGAAGACGCCGCCCGGCGAACCCGCTCACCTGATCGCCACCGTGCGCCCCTATGATGATCCAGGCGTGGAAAGGATTTACTATCGGTTCCGGAAGATTCACTCCACCATCGTCCATAAGACCCACATGGTCTTTGACCTCGATGACGCGAAACTTACGCGCATCAAGGAACTTTTTATTAAGCCCGAATGGTTGCAGCGTCCGCACACAGTGGGATATGATAAAAAACTGAGCGCCAATCCTTTTGTCGCCTTTGAACAAATTCCTCCTCGTTCGCGCTACCAGTTCCTGCTGGACAACTCGCATTACATCATTATGACTTTCATCCACGGTCCGGTCTGCAAAGGTCAGATCGCCCTCAATGTGATCAATGATCATTTCTGGGTCATGTTTCTGGATCCCGAATACGATCTGAGCGTAACCTATCCGGCCTTTCTAAGGCTGCACAGCGACAAAGTGCGCATGCCGATTGAAATCGGCAGCGACATGCGCGTCTTTAACGCATTGACCGATGAATATAAAAAAGCAGCCGTTGAGTTTTATAAAGCGAGACAGGATTATTACACGTCGCATCTCTACTCCGGCTTCGGCTATGAAGCCCTCTGGAAGGGGAATAAGGCTTCCGATGCCCCGGTGCTTACCGTCTATCGCCATTTCGACAGCGCATCCGTGCATAAAGGGGTCCTGGGAAATCTGCCGAAAACAATGTGGGTGGTGGACTATCCTCTGCTGGAACGCATCTATTATGCGCTGGTTGCCGGATTTGA
>DNYQ01000113.1:0-725 GCA_003506745.1 Syntrophaceae bacterium | reverse complement strand
TTCATCGAATATGTGGTGAACCGGCACATTTCTCCCGCAACCTCCATCACTTTTGATGCCGTGAACTATGAACGGGGGGATATTGTCTATCAGGGTTTGCCGGATAAAAACAAGACGGAAAATGATATCCTCAAAGCTTTTCGTGACATATCCAAACCCGGTACGCCATTTTTTACCCTGATGAAAGATCACAACATCCAAGTCGCCTATATGAGGATTCGCCTGAAAAACGGAAAAGATCTGGCGATCTCCATTGTGATCAACCAATGGCACAGCAATGTAACCCATTTGTTCGGGGAAAAGGCTGAGCTCGACATAACAAAGAACAGCGCCGATTTTATTACCGGCCTCATCGGATCCTATCCCAACTACTTTTTTGATGTCCGCGAAGAAGACCTGCCCGACTTCTTTGGTATCCTGATACGTTTTGATAAAAGCCCGGGATCTTATGAGCGACTCGCCAGGTATGGCGTCAACCGGGCGGAAGACCGGCTCTGGGATATGTATGACTGGTTTCAAAAGCGATTCTACGAAGATGAACCCGTCAATGGAGGACTGTTCGATTTGAACCGGTACTACTACCTTGCAAAGTAGCGTCAACAAAACAAAGGAGAAAAATGATGAAGCGATGGATGAATTTAAGGGTGTGTTTGTTGGTCTTCCCCTGCTGGACATCGGGTTCTTCTGGTCTCCCGGCAGGGTACGTCCTGAACGAGTGACGCCGG
>DNYQ01000286.1 GCA_003506745.1 Syntrophaceae bacterium | reverse complement strand
GTTCTTCAATCAGGCTGATTTTTTCATGCAACTCCCGCCTTGCCGGGACATCTTTGCCCGAGGCTACGGCTTTTTGGGCCATCGCTTTTAATCTTTTCAGCCGTTCCTTTTTCCCCGCGGCAAGTTGTTCCAGGACGCCGGCATACAGCAGCAGGCCGAACGGCTGGGCTTCCAGAAACGGTTTTCGGATGTGGGTGTACCACATCTCCAGCGCCGTCAGATTAGCCAGATAAAGGATATTATTTTTTACGACGCGGCCGATGCCGGGATAGGCTGCCTGCCTGTAGTTTTTGACGCTGCCGGCGGGCGCCTGCTCGAAGATCAGTTGATTGTCGCCGGGATAGTCGTGGCGCAAAACTGAGCCCGCCGCCACGACATTGCCGAAGCCCAGCCGCGCGGGACCGATGATGCCTCCTTGTCCGCCCAAAAAAATCGGCGGCTGGTTTAGCATTACGCCCCGGGGGACATCCCCCAGCAATGAGGCCGTTGTCTTATCGGCATCGGGTGTAAAATTGAAGTGGATATAGGAGCTTCCCACTTCCGAGTGATTGCTGCGGCTGGTGCCGCCGGCCATCAGGCAGTCGCAGAAATTGATCAGACTGCCCAGGGTCACGAAGGGGAAAAGAATAGTTTGTTTTAATCCGACCGAGTGGGCGCCTCCGGCTTCTTCCTCCAGAATACATCCTTCACGGACATGCGCGCCCATGCCCATATTGGCTTTTTCCAGAAAAACGGATTTGCTGAAAAAGCCGCCCTTCAACTCAACCTTTGATCCGAGCTGACAATCTTCAATCGTCACCGGCGCTTCGTAGCCCAGCTTGCAACCGGATGAGATAACCGTCTTGCCGCCGTAAATCCGGCACCCCGGATAAATTCTGACACCGTCTCCTGATATCTGGTCAACATTCACATCATTGCCGATATCAAGTGTTCCGGGGTTGGGAATTTCCACCCCCTTATCCAACAGCTGCTGTATTTTTTCATGGGATTTCGGCTTAAAATCCATAGATGCTCCCCCATTTGAGTGAAGAGTGAAGAGAAAAACCCATCACTCATCACCCTGTTCTTTAGCTATGATCCATGACCCAGTAAGGAACGGTTGCGACCGTTCCCTACTGATCACTCGTCGCTCATTGCTTGTTTTTTATACTACTCCGAAAGCCAGCATGGCTTTAGCTACTTTGGTGAAGCCTGCGATGTTCGCGCCCGTCACATAGTCGCCCTTTCTGCCGTATGCTTCCGCTGTGTCATAGCAGTTTTTGTGAATGGTTTTCATGATAATGTGCAGTCGATTATCCACTTCTTCGCGTGTCCAGGACAGCCTCATGCTGTTCTGACTCATTTCCAGGCCGGACGTGGCCACGCCACCCGCGTTGGCCGCTTTTCCGGGACCATACAGAATTTTATTTTCCTGGTATATTTTGATCGCGTCCGGCGTCGAAGGCATATTGGCGCCCTCCGCCACGCAGTAACAGCCGTTTTTCACCAGCGCTGCCGCGTTCTTGCCGTTGATTTCGTTCTGCGTTGCGCAGGGCAGGGCGATATCCACCTTAATGCCCTGTTCACGGATGACGTCCCAGACATTTTTGCCTTCGTAACAGGTTGTCTTGTATTTATCGGCATATTCGGTAATACGGCCGCGTTTGACATTTTTNNCCGCCCAGTTGGTTTACTTTTTCCACGGCGTATTGCGCCACATTACCGGCCCCGCTGATGGCCACGGTCTTGCCCTTGAAATCCAGGCCGCGGGTTGCCAGCATTTCCGCGGCGAAATACGTGGTGCCGTAACCGGTGGCTTCCGGACGAATCAGGCTTCCGCCGTATTCCAGAGCTTTGCCGGTCAGAACGCCGGTGTGTTCATTGCGGATTTTCTTGTAGTAACCGTAAAGATAACCGATTTCCCGGCCGCCGACACCGATATCCCCGGCGGGAACGTCCGTATCCGCGCCGATGTAGCGGAACATTTCCCTCATGAAAGTCTGGCAGAATCTCATGACTTCGCCGTCCGATTTGCCTTTGGGATCGAAATCGGAGCCGCCCTTGGCGCCGCCCATCGGCAATGTCGTCAAGGCGTTTTTGAAAATCTGCTCAAAACCCAGGAATTTGATAATGCCCAGGTTGACCGAAGGATGCAGACGAAGGCCGCCCTTGAAAGGGCCGATGGCGTTGTTGAACTGAACGCGGAATCCGCGGTTGACTTTGACGTTGCCCTTATCGTCCACCCACGGAACCCGGAAAATGATCATTCTTTCCGGCTCGACAATCCGCTCGTAGATATTGGCCTTCACAAATTCCGGATGCTTTTTAACGGTCGGTTCCAGCGTTTCCATGACTTCGGAAACGGCCTGATGAAATTCCGGCTGGTCCGGATCGGTTTGCTTGACTTTGGCAATAACATCTTGAATCACTGACATAATTTTATCCCCCTGTAATAATAGTTTTGTTTATTTCCGAGCTTCACTTTCCGGGACATTTTGCGCCGTCGTTAAAGTGTCTCCACATCCCGCATTTTTTCATATTCCATAACGGTGGACATCGCCTTGTTGTCCACGGGAAATCCTTCTTCGCACGCTGCGGCCACCGGATTCAGGCCGCCGATGAGAATCATGCCGATTTTGTTCACATCCACATGGGTCTGACATACCGGATGACCGGTGTTGCCGATGGACAGGATGCCGTTAATCCCCGCCGCGGCAAAATCATCCATCACGCGATTAACTAATGCGCGGCTGAGCGCGGGGATTTCCCTGAAATTGGCCAGAATTTTCCCTTCACCTTCTTTCACGACGTCCCGGACGGACGTCATTTTGCCGCGGATGAAAATTTCCGACGGATCCAGGGAGGAGCCGGCGTAATGAATGAGCTCCACAAAACGCAGGATTTCCCCCTTTCTCATCTGAAGAATGCCGCCGAATTTGGAATCGATGGGAATGCCGTGCTTTAAAAGAACGCCGTTGATGACGATGCTGCAGACCGTTGCGAAACCGACTTTGCCGTCGGGCACCGCAATATCCCCCATCATTTTACCGGCCTCGGCTACCGCCACCCGCGAGCTGACGGCCAGCTTTTTCTTGAAGACGGGCTTCATGATTTTCAGCGCCCGGGCGAATTGCTCCTGCGGAAAGAAGGAGATGTTGACCGGCACCAGGCCGCACTTTTTTTTGACGTCAAAGGTCGTTTTGAAGGAAAGAATGTCGATGCGTGAAATGGAAAGGCCGATTTTGTCCTGTACGCGGGCGTCGGAAATTTCGGCAAATCCCTGCTCGGTAATGATCCGGCCGTCGCGACGGCCCACGAGGTTGGTGAGGCCGCGCTCATCCATCAGCTTCAGGTGATAGCGGACGGTTCTCTCGCTGAGCTGCACGTTATGCTCCGCCATCCGGCGGGAAATCACGCGGGCCCCCAAGGGTTCGGGGCTTTCGTGCAGGATCTTCAGAATCAGGAGAACTTTTCGTTCAATGTCTTCCGGCTTGAAAAGCGGTTTCATGTGTTTTCCATACGGCAATCGGCAATCGTTTGCCGTATCCCTACTTTTAAACCGTTATTTTGTCAAATAAAAATTTTTA
>DNYQ01000269.1:8444-11188 GCA_003506745.1 Syntrophaceae bacterium | reverse complement strand
CTGACCGGCGAAAAGATGGACCGGTACAATCGCTGGATAACCATTAACCCTTATTCCCGGTGGACCTACAAAGAGTGGAGTGACCCCAAGTGGATTGATATCATCCAATGGCTGTGGAAGGAATTTGCAATGCCCACTATCGTTATTGGTTCGCCTGACGAAAATTCAAAAGTTGAAGCATTAATCCGGCAATGCACCACCCCGGCATTTAATTTTGCGGGAAAAACAACGCTAGCCGAGCTGGCGGGCCTTCTGAAGCTAAGTCACCTGCATATCGGCGTGGACAGCGCGGGGCCTCATATTGCCGCGGCAACCGGCACTCCAACCGTCACCATCTACGGGCCTTCATCCTGGCAGGACTGGGCGCCTGTCGGAGAGCAGCACCGGGTTGTTTTGCCCGACATGGATTGCGTCCCCTGCAAGAAAAAAGGGTGCAACCACAGCGGCCGGAGCCTCTGTCTGAAGGCATTATCCACAGACTCGGTGAAATCCGTTATCAGCGAGATCATGAAAAAACCATAAGGATGAAATAATACTAAAGACATGGATGTTTCCGTCATTATTGTTTCTTATAACACGGCCGCTGCAACTGTTGATTGCCTCAAATCCCTCGAGACGGCAAACGGAACAAAAGAAATATTTGTGGTCGATAACGTCTCAACCGATGAAAGCGTTCCAAAGATCCGTCAATTTTTCCCCGACATCCAATTGATTGTGAATAAAACAAACCGAGGCTTTGGCGCTGCAAATAATCAGGTTCTGCCTTTATGTCGCGGCCGCTACATCATCTATCTCAATCCCGATACGATCGTGAAGCCGGATGCTTTCAAGAAGGCGGTTTCTTTCATGGACAGGCATCAGGACATCGGATTGGCCGGAGCAAAAATACTGAATCCCGATGGATCGCTTCAGGAATCCGTTTCCTATCGATACCCTGGAGAGAAATTCACACGGGGCGAGACCGCCGGACTGGCGGGAAACATTGCCTGTGTTCTGGGTGCTTTCATGATCGCCCGCAAATCCCTGCTGGATGAATTGCATGGATTTGATGAGGATTTCTTTTTGTACGGAGAAGACCAGGATCTGGCCTGGCGCATTCGCGAAAAAGGGTTATCCATTGGATATATTGAGGATGCGGAAGTGCTCCACTGGGGCGGGCAAAGCGAAACCCGGACGCCACCGGCGGCAATCTTTGAAAAAAAGCTCAATGCGGAATATTTATTTTACTCCAAACATTACCGGCCATCAACGATCTCCCGCATCAAGCGATCACAAAAGCGAAAGGCAACATACCGATTGCTCACCTTGAAAATCACAGCCCCTTTTGCGAAAAACAAATTTGCCCACGATAACAAAAAGCAGTGCTACCAGATAATTCTGGAAATCGCGGGACGCTGAAAGTTGATGGACTCGTAAAAAGTGACCACTGTCACCCTGAGCTTAGCCTGCCCTGAGCTAGTCGAAGGGAAGGGCTGATGCTTATTGTCACCCTGAGCCTGTCGAAGGGTGCATGGTTCGACTGGCTCACCATGACAAAAGTGGGACACAATGACTTTTACGAAACCATCAAAGTTAGATTGATCTGGGTTCAGTGGAAAAACTTCTTGACACATCCAATGGTAATTCCTATCATTTGATCCCATATGTATTCAATGTAAGAGGGTTTTGATTAATTCAATGAAAAATGCCGCAAAGATTATCCTGATCAATTTGCTTTTCATCATAATTATTTTGGCGCTCTATGAAACGTTTCTTGTTTTTTTAATTCGTAACCCGAACATTCTAAAGAAATTCCCGATGAAATTAAGGAACACGATCTGTTACCTTTACAATAACGGAGACCGGCGTGTTATTCAGTTTTCCCCAAACTGCGCACAATTTGACAACCATCTTGGATATACACTGAAACCTGGCCACTGTGTTTTCACCGGCAAGGAATTCACCAATGAGTATTATATAAACAACCAGGGATTAAGAGATGATGAATTATCCTTGGATCACCCTCCAATCATCGTAACAGGAGATTCTTTTGCAATGGGATGGGGTGTAGATCAAAAAGAAACATTTGCACAAATTCTAGAACAAAAGACGGGCTTGCGGGTTCTAAACGCCGCCATATCTTCTTACGGCACAGCCAGGGAAATGATCATGCTTAGGAGAATTCCCACGGACAGGCTTCAATATCTAATTATTCAATATTGCGGGAATGACTATGAGGAAAACTTATCCTATTTCCTCAAGCAAAACAAACTGCACACTATGAATGCGGAAAAATATCAAAAACTTGTGGAAATGGATAATCAGAATAAAGCATATTTTTTCGGAAAATACCTGTTGATGAAAATCAATAAAAAGATAAGCGAAATCAGGCAACCCCGTAAGGCAGAACAAAAACCAATTAACATGGACGACGTTGATTTGTTTATCAATGCCATCGTGCAAAGCAATCTTGACTTAAAAAATGTTCAAATTGTTGTATTCATTATGAACGGGCGAATTGCTGCCGACAATAAGGCTTTTCCTGCGGCATTGAAGGAAAGGATAATCCGCAACGATTACCCAAGTTATATACGTGAAATGATCGTTCTGGATTTTTCGAACATCCTTAAAGATGAACATTTTTATGTCCTGGATGATCATATGAACCGGGATGGTCATGTAATCGTTGCTGACGCTCTTTATCAAACCATTGCCCAGCGTGGTATTTCATTACCCAGGAAAAGCCATCCGTAGAAGTGCTAAAA
>DNYQ01000269.1:0-8386 GCA_003506745.1 Syntrophaceae bacterium | reverse complement strand
CTGGTCTGTTCAGAAGCTTCGGGGCAGACGGCGCCCTGATAATTCAGATTCGCATAGAACGATATCCATCTCTGAATTTCCATGGGGGAAGAAATGCTTATGGCCTGATTCTTACCGCCCTCATAATGCACCATAAATTCGCCGATTTCCTTGAAAACGATCTTGTCCGGGTCCCTGGCGGCCAAATTTTTGGGGAGCGAGGAAAGCAGCATCAAACAGGCCAGGATTGCAACTACGAGCGTCTCTTTTAATTTATATCTGCCGCTGAGCCACTTGACGACAGATTCCAGTCCAACACCCGCAAAAACAATGGATGACAAAGTGAAGATCGCCATATAGCGATACTGCAATCCCCATGTTTGGATGACGAACAAATATAATGCCGAAAGAACGGCGGCAGCCAAAAGCAGAAAGTATATCAGGCGAGGATCATCTTTGATTTTTTTTAGCTGTGCAAAACCAATCATGAACGGGATTATCAGCACGTATAGGGAAGCTTCCAGCAATCTATTGATCAGCATTCCCAGGGCAACGAGCCAAATATTCATTTGTGCTTCCCGTAAGAAAAATTTCAAAATGGACTGGGTCTGTCCGTCTATGCTCTTTTCCAACACGCCCAATTCGCTGCTGAGAGCGGCATAACTTGAAAACGTATTTAAAAAACCGACCACAAATACATCAACTTTGTTCAGTTCGCTTACAGCCGTGTTCATGAAGCCGGCAATTATAAAGGCAAGCGCCACGATAGCAACAATCGGCGACAGGAAAATGAAAATTTTTGCAACATGGCGGTCTTTCCAAAGCAAGTAAATAAAAGATACCGCCGGCAGGATGATGGCTTCATGTTTTGTCCATGCGGCCAGTAAAAAGAAAAGGCTGCTTAAAAACAACAAAAGCCGATGGTCATCCTTCATGCATACCGTGAACAAATACAAGCCCATCATGGCAAGAAACCAATAGAGGGGATCTCTAAGGATATCCACACTGGTGCCGACAAAAAATGGGCTTACCGCAACGATGAGAGCGGTCAACGCGCTGATTCTATAGTCAAAGAATTGCCTTAGCAGCAGATAGAGAGGAATGATGGTTGCGACGCCAAAGGTAAAATTTACGGCTCTGCCCGCGATCACCCAGTCCGGACAAACATGATAGAAGGCGGCAATCAAAAAAGGATACACGGTGAAGAATTTAAATCCCGCGCCGCAATCGCCTATATCGTTCCACTGGCCGTAAAAAATGGCTTTGGCTTGAAAAATATATGCGGCGCCGTCAGGGGTTATCACAGCGGTATTAGACCAGGCAATGCAGCGTAAAACAATAGCAATAATAAAAACAATGATAAACCATATCATTGCCGGAGTAAAAAAATATCCTCTAGCTTGAAGCCCTCTCAGAAACCGGGTAATAAAATCAGCCAAATTTCATCAACCCCTAAGATATCAAATATTTTTGCGCCATATGAGAAGACCTACTTTGCCGACATTCTNNTGGCGGCCACTTCGTCGAAAGCAACATCGCCTACCAGTTTGCCGTTATCCAGACGGTTGACGCCGACGTCAATCACCACGGCGCCCTCTTTCACCATGTCCGCGGTGATCATCCGGGCTCTGCCCACCGCCGCGATGAGCACATCGGCACGCGCGGTCACTTTCGGCAGATCTTTTGTTTTGGAGTGACACATGGTAACGGTTGCGTTTTGCGCCAGAAGCAGAAGCGCCATGGGCTTGCCGACAATGTTGCTGCGTCCGACCACGACGGCGTCTTTCCCGGCAAGGACAATACCGGTGCGGTCAATCAATTCCATGATGCCCCGCGGCGTGCAGGGAACAAACAAAGGCGAGCCGGTGACCAACCCGCCCACGTTAACGGGATGAAAACCGTCCACGTCTTTGTGCGGATCGATGGCGGCGATGATTTTATCCGTGGCGATGTGTTTGGGAAGCGGCAGTTGGACTAAAATGCCGTGAATAAGCCGATCATGATTGAGGTCGTTGATCAGGCCCAGCAGCTTTGCTTCGCTGGTATCGGCAGGCAGTCTGAACTCCCGGGACAAGAAGCCGACTTCCGCGCAGGCCTTGGCCTTTCTTCCCACATAAATCTGCGACGCCGGGTCTTCGCCGACCAGCACGACGGCCAATCCGGGAACAATGCCGGTTTTCTCCTTCAACACCGACGTTTCTTCGCGAACTTCGCTACGAATATCCTGCGCTATTTTACTTCCATCTATAATGATCGACATGATGACCCTTCATACGGACTTTGTTTGCAAACGGGCAGAAATATAGTGTAAAAACAAAGCCAGGGCAAGCAAAAAGAAGCCGTCGACATGTGACATAAAACCGCCCGGCAGATATCCTCTTGATAAAAAGCCGATTTATTGTTAAAGGAGGCGCAAAAAATTGCGGGGGGAATATGAAAGCTGTTAATCTGGTATCATTGTTTGAGGAATCCGTTCAAAAGCATGCTGACCGGCCGGTTCTGATTGCCGACAACCAGCGCATTACTTACAAACAATTGCAGACGGCCGTTTCCGCCGTTTATCAATCCTTAAAGAAACTGGGGGTTCAAAAGGGAGATAAAGTAGCCATCATGCTCCCCAACATCCCCGAGTTTGTCTATTACTGTTTTGCCACTTTCCAATCCGGAGCCGTCGCGGTTTTACTCAATACCTCATCCACATCGTATGAGCTGACCTATCTTCTGAACAACAGCGATGCTAAAATTCTTGTGACCCATCCCTCGGGTGAAAAACGCTATCAGGAAATCAAAGACAAGCTTGAAACCTGCTATACCGTGCTGGCCGTCAATCCCGGACAGAACCATGTCGCAGCCGAACCAGACGGCTCGCCCGGACCGCTTTCCGCCGCCATTGATCCCGATGATCCGGCCATCATGATTTATACGGCGGGACTGACCGGCAAGCCGCTGGGCGCGGTGCTGACCCACGCCAATCTCTGCTCGGAGCTCGATATGGTTCATGCCACTTTTCGAAGAACACCCGACGATGTGGGCCTCTGCCTGATTCCTCTCTTCCATTCCTTCGGCGTCACGGTGAATATGCTGAACGTCATTCAGGCCGGCTGCTCCACCGTGATGATGGACCGGTTGACGATGGACGGTCTTTTTTCCACACTGGAAAGAGAAAAAATAACGTATATCGTCGCTGTTCCGCGTCTTTACATGGGAATGGTCTTTTATGAAAAAGCCGCCAAGTATGATTTGAGTTCTTTGAAGCTTTGCGTTACCGGCGGGTCAGCCATGCCTGCCGACTTCATTCCTGTTTTTGAGCAGAAATTCAGCGTCCGCATTCTGGAAGGTTATGGCCTGACGGAAGCGTCGCCCGCCTGTTCCTTCAACAGAATGGAAACCGTGGCAAAACCCGGTTCCATCGGAACCGCCCTGGAAGGCATCGACATCAAAATTGTTGACGAGGACGGACGGGAGGTGCCGCGCAATACGATCGGCGAACTGATTGTCCGGGGCGGCAACGTCATGAAAGGCTACTATAAAGATGAAGCGGCCACCGCTTCCGTGCTCAAAGACGGCTGGTTGTACACCGGAGATCTCGGCAGAATGGATGAGGAGAATTACATTTTTCTGACGGGCATCAAGAAAAGAATGATTATCACCAGCGGCTTCAACGTCTATCCGCGCGAAGTGGAGACTATCCTCAATATGCATCCGGCCGTGCAGGACGCACTTGTTACGGGCAAGGAAGACCTGTTGCGCGGCGAACTGGTGAAGGCGCAGATTGTCCTGCGAGACGGTTTTCATCCGGACGAAAAGGACATCATCCGTCATTGCAAAGTGTATCTCTCCCCGTATAAAGTGCCCCGGGAAGTGGAATTTGTCTCAGCAATCACTCAAGTGCCGTAAATTACCGCTTGCCGGCCGGCACGATTTCGATCAGTGACGGATCATAATCTTCCGGTTTCTCATACCCCAGAAGATTCAACAGGGTTGCCGCCACATTGGACAGACCTTTTTCTTTGAGATCCGCCATCCGGTATTCGCCCTGAAACAAAGGATCATAAATGATGAAGGGGACCGGATTCAGGCTATGCGCGGTTTTTACGGATCTTACACCCTTTTTGTCTATCGTGAACATCTCATCCGCGTTGCCGTGGTCCGCCGTGATCACGGCAATGCCTCCGATCTGGTTGATAACAGCCAGCAACTCTCCAACGCATGAATCCACGGTCGCAACCGCGACAATGGCCGCGTCCATCTTACCCGTGTGGCCTACCATATCGCCGTTGGGATAATTCAACCTTCCGCACTTGTAGTCGCCGCTCGTAAGCAGGTTGATTACCGTCTCCGTAATCTCTTTGGCCTTCATCCTGGGGGCGCGGTCAAACTCAATCCTGTCGGAGGGGATTTCCACATATTTTTCCAGGGATGCATCGATGTAACCGGAGCGGTTGCCGTTCCAGAAATACGTCACATGACCGAACTTCTGCGTCTCGGATACGGCAAAGGTTTTGACCTTTTCCGCGCAGAGGTACTCGCTGATGACGTGATCAATCGCCGGCGGTTGCACCAGAAAATGGGGAGGGATATGGGCATCCCCGTCATACTCCATCATTCCCGCATAAAAGATATCCGGGAGGGGGCCCCGGTCGAATTCTGAAAATTCCTTCTCTGTGAACGCCCTGGATATCTCGATGGCGCGGTCGCCCCGGAAGTTGAAAAGGATCACGGCATCCCCGTCCCGGATCGGCCCTTTGGGCATCCCGGAATCATCCGTTACAACAAACGCGGGCAGATACTGATCCGTGGCCTTCGGATCTTCCTGATAAAAGGTTTTCACGGCATCGGAAGCGGATGCAAACGTTCTGCCCTGCCCTGAAACATGGGCGTCCCATCCCCTCTTCACGATATTCCAGTCGGAGTTGTACCGGTCCATGGTGACCTTCATCCGTCCGCCTCCCGAGGCGACGGCGTAATCGAGACCTTTTTCCCGGGATATTTTTTTCAGCTTTTCTTCCGTGGGGATAATATAATCAAGCGCCGTCCGCTCCCCCACATCCCTTCCGTCCAGAAGGGCATGAACCCGGACTTTCCTGAAATTCATTTCGGCGCACCGGTCGATCAGAATGAACAGCTGTTCGATATGGGAATGGACATTCCCGTCGGACAAGAGCCCGATAAAGTGGATCGTCCCGCCCTTTTGGGAACGCTTGACGATATGGTCCCAGACTTCGGATTGAAAGATCCTTCCGGTCTTGAGGGCCGCATTGACAAGACGGGCGCCCTGGTCAAAGACCCTGCCGGCCCCGATGGCATTGTGCCCGACTTCGCTGTTTCCCATGTCGTCATCCGAGGGCAGTCCGACCGCCGTGCCGTGGGCCCTCAGTTGCGTATAAAGTTCAGATTTGAACAGCTTGTCCAGGTTGGGTGTATCGGCCCTGTAAACGGCATTCGATTCATCTTCTTTGCCGATGCCGATGCCGTCCATGATGATCAAAAGCAGCGGACCTTTCCGGCCGGAAAATGTTTTTAATTTTTTGAGACTCAACGCCATTGATCTACTCCTTGCTCGTCGCTCATTGCTCGCCACTCCAATAAACAAAGAGCCCTTTCTTTTCAGATCGGGCTCCCGGTTTAAATCGGCTGATTATCCTGCTGATATCCGCATTAAACTGCGCAGACATCCACGGGCGGTTTGACTTCTTCCTTGCCCATCGCCTTGACGACCAGTTCGGCCAGATCCCAGGCCTGCATCGTTTCGGACATCTGATTGTCCTTGATGCCGTCGGACATCATGGTCAGACAGAACGGGCAGCCCACGGCAATCGTGTCGGCTTTGACGGCGATGGCCTGTTTGGTGCGGGCGTTGTTGATCCGCTCTCCGATGTCTTCTTCCATCCACATTCTCGCTCCGCCTGCGCCGCAGCAGAAGCTCTTGTCGAGGTTTCTTTCCATCTCCACAACATTAATGCCGGGAATGGCTTTCAAAATCCTGCGGGGTTCATCGTAAATTTTGTTATAACGACCGAGGAAGCAGGAATCGTGATAGACAAACGTACCCGAGAGCGGCTGCGTCAGTCTGATTTTATGCTGACCAATCAGCTGCGAAATAATTTCCGTGTGATGATACACTTCGAAGTTGCCGCCGAAGTTCGGATAGTCTTTCTTCAGCGCGTTGTAGCCGTGCGGGCAGATGGCGATGATCTTCTTCACGCCGTAGCCGTTCATCACGTCGATATTGGCCTGAGCCAGCGTCTGGAAGAGATACTCGTTGCCGCAACGCATCGCGGAGTCGCCGCAGCAGCCTTCTTCCGTTCCCAGAATGCCGAAGCTGACGCCGGCTTCCTGAAGAATCCTGGCAAAGGCGATGGATATTTTCTTGCCGCGGTCGTCAAACGAACCGGAGCAGCCCACATAGAAAAGGTACTCGACATTGGGGTCTTCGGCCAGTGTTTTCACGCCGAGTTCTTTTGCCCAGTCACCACGCAGATGCGCGCCGACGCCCCAGGGGTTGGAGTTGTTTTCCATGTTGCGGCAGGAGAGCTGCAGCTCGGGTGAAAAATCCGCTTCCGTCAGCACCTTGTAGCGGCGCATATCGATAATCTTTGGCACATGTTCAATCGACGCCGAGCAGTGCTCCATGCAGTACATACAGTTGGTGCAGGCCCACAGTTCATGAAGGTCAACCACTTCACCCACGAGCGCTTTTCCTGTTGCTTCGCCTTCGGCCGGGACTTCGCCTTCCGCGGGGGCGGGAGGCGGCAGCGTTGCGGTGATTGCCGCTTTCAGCGGACCGGGCAGGTATCCGGCCATCTTGGCCAGCACGGGATCCGGACATTTTTCCAGCCAGTGTGTTTTGATGTCCTGGACCATTTTCTTCGGGGAGAGAGGCTTCCCGGTCAGATAAGCCGGGCAGCCGTCCTGACAGCGGCCGCATCGCGTGCAGGCGTCGGAGTCAAAAATCTGTTTCCAGGTAAATTCCTCCAGTTTGCCGACGCCGAACGCTTCCGCGTTTTCAAAATCGCGGATGGGCTCAATGTAACCTGTCGGTTTATACGACTGAAGGAAATGGTTTGCCGGGGTGGTGATGATGTGCATCAGCCGGGAATACGGAATATAGGCGATAAAACCGAGTCCCAGAATCGCATGTACCCACCAGGTTATTTTGTGCAGTATTCTGGCCGTATCATGTTCAACGCCCGTAAAGGTGTGAGCCAGAAGCCAGCCGACAAAAGACCAGTATTCCCAGGGAGGATTGGTCACGTGAATGCGCAGCGCTTCGGCGATAAAACCGGTAATGATGATGGCGCCGATGAGCAAAAGCACGATCACATCATCGGGGGTGTTGTCGATCTCGCCCTTATAGCCCAGACGTTCCGGCTTCTGCACGAAACGGCGGTCGAGCGCAATGATCACGCCGATCAGAACCGCCAATCCGAAAAGATCCAGCAGGAAAGAAAAGCCTAAATAAAAATTGCCTTTCAGAAATGTCCAGCTGAAGAGCGGTTCCGTAATGTGATGCTGCCCCGCGTCAAATGCGGCGCCGAAAATCAAAACAAAAAAACCAAAGAAGATTAAGGCGTGCATGATGCCCGGATAGGGATCTTTCAGGACTTTCTTCTGCAGAAAAATTTCCTGAAGAACCGTTTTGACTCTTTCCTTCATATTGTCCAGGCGCATCTCCGGCTTGCCCATGGCTTTCCACATCAGCCAGCGGCGATAAATGCCGAAAGCCATAATGGCCAGGGCAACGGCCGTGAGGGCAAAAAGGACAATCTCAAACGCCGGTAGGGGAATGTTCCAGAAAACCTCGCGGCCTTCACGACCTACATAAAATGCATGTTCTTTCATTGATCCTCCAACAAGACTTGAGAGCTGATTCTTGTCTTTTAAATATCAAGCACCCAATAAGGATCTTTGCCCCGCGGCTGCGGGGCAAAGANNAGGTTCGGAGAAACAACCTTGCCGGTCTGTCCGACCTGATCCTTCTGCGGACGCCAGCCGGCATCCACCGCCGCGCGGGACGCGCCGACCGTGCCTTTGAGCACATCGGCCAGCTCTTCGAGAATGGCATAGCCTTCGGGGCCTTTCATGCCGCGACCGCCGGAGACAATCACGTTGGCTTCCGTCAAATCGACCTTGCCGCTGGTGTCTTTCTGCACTTCCAGAACCTTGCTCTTCTGTGCGTCCACCGCCGCGTCCACTTTTACCACTGCGCCGGCTTTGGCGTTTTCAGCCGCCGGGAACACATTGGGACGAAGTGATGCGATGGCCGGCGCTGAATTGAAGACGATTTCGCCAAAGCACTTGCCGGCATACATGGGACGGATGGCGACAAAATTGCCGCCGTCAAGCTTCACGTCCGTGCAATCCGTCGCCAGACCCGCGGCCAGTTTAGCCGCCACGCGCGAAGACA
>DNYQ01000138.1:2522-3293 GCA_003506745.1 Syntrophaceae bacterium | reverse complement strand
ACTTCGTCGATGCTGATGGGGAGGGATTTCCCAGCAGCCGCTTTTTCTTCCAGGGACCTTTTCTGTAGTAAAGCCAGTTCAAACCGACAGCCAGCGCGCTGCTTGACAGCATGGCCATCCAGATGCCGTCCTGTTTAAAACCAACGGGACCGGCCAGCCCATAGGCCAGAGGGATGCGGATCATGACCATGGCGACAAACGAAAGAGCCAGCAGGGCCATGGTGTCGCCCGCGCTGCGCAGCACGCCCTGAATGGCAAAAATGACG
This sequence comes from Syntrophaceae bacterium, assembly GCA_003506745.1. GTDB lineage: Bacteria > Desulfobacterota > Syntrophia > Syntrophales > Smithellaceae > UBA8904. The sequence goes on along the minus strand of DNYQ01000138.1, from coordinate 3,027 downwards.
GCGAAACAGGGAAAGATGAACGCGATCCAACGGTAATAATCCCGGACGAGGTGCAGCACCTGAACATTTTCCGCCGATGCCTTCAGAAAAATGCCGCCGATCTGCTCGGGAAAAATCAATAAAACAGCGGTGCAGAGAAGGCCGATTGCCAAACCGAAATAAACGGCTGTCCGCAGGGTTTCAAAGACACGCTCCAGTTTCTGCGCGCCCAGATTCTGGCCGGCGATGGTCGACGCCGCCATGCTGATGGACATGAACGGGATGGTGGCCAGCATATCAACCTGCACTCCGATGCCGAAAGCGGCGGTCACAGCCGTGCCGTATCGGTTGACCAGAGCAACGATGATGACGCCGGCCAGGGAAATCACAATCATCTGGAGCGAGGCGGGCACACCGATGACGAATACCTCCCGGATGATGTGCCAATCCAGGCTGTAGTCCCAGTTACGCATATTGATGTAAGGGTTGAACCGCAACAGATAAACATAGCCGATGACACAGGTAA